>NZ_JBQQBR010000065.1:0-50211 GCF_052245935.1 Nonomuraea sp. 3N208
ACGTCATCTCCGCCAGCCACACCGACCGGCAGAGCACGTACGTGATCCGTACCGACGCCCCGATCCACGACCCCGCCTGGACGGTCACCCAGCTCAGCCTGGAGGACCTCGTCCTGGCCTACATGGAGAAGCGCACTGCCGACAACCGGCAAGTCGCCCTGGAGGTGCAGCGATGATCTGGCTGACCTGGCGCCAGCTCCGCGGCTCGGCCGCGATGATGGCCGCCGTACTCGTCGTCCTCACCGCCGCCCTGGCCCTGACCGGCCCGGGCCTGGCCTCCGACTACTCCGCCGGGATCGCCACGTGTACGCAGGACAACTCCTGCGGCCGCTTCTTCGACCGCTTCTTCGGCATGTACGACATGCCCTTCATGGCCGTCAGCCTCGTCGTGCTGCTCCTGCCCGCTGTCGTCGGGCTCTTCTGGGGAGCACCGTTGATCGCCCGCGAGCTGGAGGCGGGCACGCACCTGCTGGTGTGGAACCAGAGCATCACCCGCGGCCGCTGGCTGGCGGTCAAGCTCGGGCTCACCGGCCTGGTCGCCATGGCCGCCGCCTGCCTGTGCGGCCTCGCGGTGACCTGGTGGTCCGATCCCCTGGACATGTCGGCTCCGGACGAGTTGGCCCTGATGGCTCCCCTGGTGTTCGGCGCGCGCGGCATCGCCCCGATAGGGTACGCGGCCTTCGCCTTCGTCCTCGGCGTGACCGTGGGCATGCTGGTACGCCGCACACTGGCCGCCATGGCCCTCACCCTGGCCATCTTCGCCGCGATCCAGCTCGCCATGCCACTGCTGGTCCGTCCCCACTTGATGCCCCCGGTCGCGTCGACCTTCGAGCTCGGCCAGGCGAACGTGGACGGCATGGGCATTGGCCGGGATGAAGGCGGATCTGCCGGATCTGCGCACATTATCCTGGAGTTGGCCGTTCCCGGCCACGCGGGCGCCTGGGTCCTGTCCAGCAACCTGGTCGATCCGTCCGGACGCACAATCGCCAAGAACGGCGAGCCCGGCACCATCAAGGTCTCCACGACGTCGGGACCCTGCGCACCGGCAGCGGGGGCACCGGGCATGGACGCGTGCATGGCCGAGCTCAACCGACTCGGCTACCGGCAGCAGGCGACCTACCAGCCCCTCGAACGCTTCTGGCCCTTCCAGTGGATCGAGACCGGGATCTACGCCCTCCTCACCCTCGGCCTCACCTGGCTCTCCTTCTGGTGGATCCGGAGACGCCTGTCATGACCGTCGTCAGGACCGTGACAGCCGGTCTCGCCTTGCTCCTGGCGGCGGCCTGCACGGCGCCGTCGCCGCCGCGCAGCCAGGCGAGCACGGCAGCCAGTGCGGTCTGCTCGCAGCCCCAGGGACCACCCGGTGCGGAGACGGCCACCACGATCGACGTCATCGAGCAGGCGTACTTCTGCATCCTCGGCAACTACTACAGCGGCGCCACGCTGGACGCCCGCTCGCTGCTGGCCGCCGGATTCGTCGCCCTGACACAGGAGCTCAACCGCAACGGACGCGACGTGCCCGAGGCGACCATGCCGGCGCTGACCGGTGACCGCAAAGCCGACTGGACCGCTTTCGAGACCGTCTATCGGAAGACCACCGACCAGGTCCCCGATCTGCGCGACAAGCTGGCCGTCGTCACCCTCGAAGCCATCGTGGCCGCCCTCGGCGACAACCACGCCCGCTGGGCGCACGACGTCAAGCGACCCCCCGACTACTACGACGGCGACGGGTATGGCTTGGGTTTCCAGGCGAACGTCAACGGTCCGCAGGTGGACGGCAATCCCGGCGTCGCCCTCCCCCCGCTGTTCGTCACCACCGTGCAGGGTGGCGCGGCACAGGCCGCCGGATTACGCCCGGGTGACCTCATCGAGTCGATCAACGAATCGGCGCCTTTCATCGACGGCAAGGCCGGCCCCGCGATCGCCGCCCTCTACCCCGCGTACCCGGACGCGCGGCCGGTGCGGCTGCGGCTCCTGCGACAGACCACCGGCCGCCGCTGGACCGTGACGCTCAAGCCCGGCCTCTACCAGCGGGATCTGGCCGCCCTGCAAGTGGTGCAGTCGAAGCTGCTGGACGACAGCATCGCCTATGTACGGCTGCGCGGGTTCGCTCCCGACGCCGCGGACAGGGCTTTCAAGGCGATCTCCAGGCTGCGGAAGGGCCGGATGCTGTCCGGCGTCGTGCTGGACCTGCGTGGCAACGGCGGCGGGAGCCCTGCGGAGGCGACCCGGCTGGTGAGCGCGTTCGTCCACGGCAAGGTCACCGCCTACCAGTGCACCGTGGACGGCACGTGCGAAACCTCGTGGACCGACGACACCGTCGAGCTGCTCAACCTGCCGCTGATGGTGCTCACCGACCGCAGCTGTGCCTCGGCGTGCGAGCACTTCAGCTCCGCGGTCAAGGACCTGCGCATCGGCCAACTGGTCGGCACCAGAACCGCCGGCGTGATCTCCGGCCCGTCGCGGCCCTACCTGCTCCGCAACAACACCCTCCTGAGCTTCCCCACGAGGCACCACCTGGGGCCTAATCGCGAGGTGATCGACCGGATCGGCGTGCCCCCCGACCACCACGTGCCCCTGACCCCGAAGGACGCGGCCGCCGGGCGCGACCCCGCGCTGGCCAAGGCCCTGACCTTGCTGCAGAAGTGAAGGGACCTCTCGATGAGACAGATCCTGGCAGTCGCCGCGGGACTGGTCGTCTTCGCCGCGTCCGCCTGCTCCGCACCCACGCCACCCCGGTCCGCCGCTCCGTCGGCCACTCCGACCGGCCCCGCCACCCTGCCCGCCCCCACCGGAGCCCATCCGGTCGGCACCACCGCCCTGTATCTGAAGGACGCCTCCCGCCCCGATCCGTGGAACCTCGACGTCGACGCCAGGGAGCTCAAGGTCACCCTGTGGTATCCGACCAAGCAGCGGGACGGGCAGCGCGCGCCGTACATGACGCCGAAGGAATCGGAGCTCGCCATGAGGCGCTATGGGATCGCGGGCGTCCCGGACGACACGCTGAGCAAGACGCGCACGAACGCCATCAAAGACGCCGAACCCACGGGGGAGAAGCTTCCGCTGGTGGTGCTCTCCCCCGGCTTCACCAATCCGATGAGCACGCTCACGTCCCTGGCCGAGGATCTGGCCAGCCGAGGGTACGTGGTGGCCGGGATCGACCACCCCTACGAGAGCTACGCCACGACCTTGGCCGACGGGCGGGTCGCCGAATGCCTGGCGTGCGACAGCGACACCGACCCGGGCTTCGGCACGGGGGTGGTTCAGGGCCGGGCGGCCGACGTCTCCTTCGTACTCGACCAGCTGCCATCGAAATGGGACGGTTCCGGCCGGATCGACCGCTCCAGAATCGCGATGGCGGGCCAGTCGATCGGCGGGGCCAGCGCCATGGCGGCCATGGTGAAGGACTCCCGGGTGCGGGCCGGGATCGACATGGACGGCACCACCTACGCCCGGATCCCCAAGAGTGGGTTCTCCCGGCCGTTCATGTTCCTGGGCTCGGCGCAGCACGTCCCCGGAGGCCGCGACACTTCGTGGGAGCGCGACTGGAAGCTGCTGACCGGGTGGAAGCGGTGGCTCGTGCTGTCGGGCGCCGAACACCAGTCCTTCACCGACGGCTCGCTGATGGCGGGTGCCCTCGGCATCAAGCCCGCTTACGGCGTTCTGCCCGCGGCGCGCGGCTCCGAGCTCACCCGCACGTACGTGGCGGCCTTCCTCGACCAGCATCTGAAGTCGCAGCGGCAGCCCGTCCTGGACAAGCCGTCATCGCGCTACCCAGAGGTCAAGTTCTGCCCCGCGACCTGCGGTCAATCCTGAGGCCCTGCGCACCCTGAAGCCATCGGGGAGGCTGGATGTCGGCCTGGCCCGGGCGCACGCCGGCGACGTCAGGCCGACAGTGCGCGGGCCAGGTCGGCGGCCGAACCTGCGGGCAGGGCGCCGTGCAGCAGCTCCACCCGGTGCACCAGACGCGGCCACGCCAGCGGCACGCCGCGTACGGGCGGCGGCCCGGAGCCCGAGAGCGGCGCCGGCGCGCGGCCGGGCAGGACCGAGGCCGGCAGGAGCGTCAGCCCGTGACCTGCGGCCACGAGGTTGACGACCGTGTGCACGTCCGCGCCCCGGTACTCCAGCGCCACCGGAAACCCGTCCCCCACCAGATCCCGCAGCCGCGCCAGGGGGCACAGGTCCGTCTGCAGCCAGCGCGCGTCCGCCAAGGTGTCCAGCCGCAGCGCCGCCCGCCCCGCCACAGGATGATCGCCGGGCAGCGCCACCACCAGCTCCTCCTCGCTCACCCCCACGGTCGTCATCGGACCGCTGTCGGGCAGCCGCAGCGGATCGCTGGGCGCGGCGATGCCGTCGGCCAGCCCCAGATCCGCCTCCCCTTCGGCCACCAGGGCGCCGACCTGCTCGCGCCCGCATGTCACCAGCGTCACATCCAGCCGCGGCTGCGCGGCCCGCGCCCCGGCCAGGCGGGCGGCCAGGACCGCGTTGACGGCCAAAGGCGTGGCGGCCAGGCGCAGCCGGTGCCGGGGCGCGGCTGCGGCGCGCAGCACGTCGGCGCGGGCCGCGCGCAACCGCAGCAGAAGCGGCCCCGCGTGCTCCAGCAGCCGCCGCCCGGCCGGGGTCGGCTCGACCGGGCGGCGTCTCAGCAACGCCAGCCCCAGGTCGGCCTCGAGCGCGGCGATCTGCTGGGAGATCGCCGACTGCGTGTAGCCCAGTTCGGCGGCGGCCGCGGAGAACGAGCCGTGCCGGGCCACGGTCACGAACGTCGTCAGCAAATGAGGGTCCATCAGTGTTGCTTATAGCAGATGCAGATTTCATCGTTGGCGCTTAAGCGGGGCAGACGGTCACGATAAGGGCATGAGAATCGCCCTCGTGGGGGACCGCTCCCCCAGCGTCCGCTCGCACGCCCGCATCCCGCTGCTGATGGAGGCGCTGCGCGAGCGTGACGGCATTGCGCTCGACCCATACTGGATCCCCACCACCGACGTGACGGGCCTGGACGCCTTCGACGGCATCTGGATCCTGCCCGGCAGCCCGTACCGGGACGAGGACGGCGCCGTGCAGGCCGCACGCGTCGCCCGCGAACAGCGGATCCCGTTCCTGGGCACGTGCGGCGGCTTCCAGCACATGCTGCTGGAGGTCGCCCGGCACGTGTGCGGGCTGGACGTGGCGCACGCCGAGAACGAACCGGGCGCCCGCGACTTCCTGCTCACGCCGCTGGCGTGCTCGCTGGCCGGCCACGAGAACCTGGTACGGCTGACGCCCGGCTCGCGCATCGAGCAGATCATGGGCACGCCCACCACCATGGAGGCCTACGTGTGCTCCTACGGCCTCAACGAGGCTTACACGCAGACGCTGACGGCGGGCGGGCTGGTGTTCTCCGGTCACGCCGCCGACGACGGCGCGGTACGGGTGGCCGAACTGCCCGGCCACCCGTTCTTCCTGGCCACGATGTACCAGCCGGAACTGGCCGGCGACGGGCGGCGGCCGCACCCAGTGATCGCGGCGTTCGCGGCCGCGGTCGCCCGCCACGCCGGGCAGGGCGAGGCGGCGTACGCCGGCACGCCCTGACGGCCTGCCTGGCGTACGAGGGTCGGACCGCAGCCCGGGATCGGTCCGCGACGAGCGCCAAGAGCGGCGCCCGCAGCCGAGCGGCCCGCCCGACGGCAGGCCCGAGAAGGGCCGGAAAGAAGGGCAGGGCCGCACACGTAGACCCGCGACTGGGCCATCAGGTCGAGCTCGGCCGGCCACCGCCGCGCTCGGCCAGTACGGCGAGTCTGCGCAGGGAACGGCGGGCGAACGCGGCGCCGACCAGGCGGACGATCGGCCACACGGCGCGGCCCAGCGGGCCCAACGGCGGCCACAGCTGCTCCGCCCAGATGACGCGGCTGCCGCCGGCCTGCGGGCGTACCCGGATCGCACCGTGGCCGCGCACGATACGGCCGGTGTGCTCCACCCGCACCAGCGCTGGCGGCCGCCACTGCGTGATCGTCATCGTGTCCAGCAAACCGAAGGGCCGCAGCCCGGTGTAGGCCTCGATCGTGTCCGGGCCCACCTGGCGGGCGGTGGTCAGGAACATCCACTCCTGGTGCCGTGGCCAATCGGTGATCAACGCGAACACCTGCTCAGGCGGCGCCGCCACGTGCACGGCGGCGGCCATGTACACAGGCCTGCCGGCGAACTCCGGTCTGACGTACGGCATGGGGCGATGCTAGCCACGGCGGCTGCGACACTTGACGCACCACACGAAGGAAGGGGACAACGGTGATGAGTGAGATCGCCGATCGTTACCGGCGCCGGGCCGGCGCCTTCGAACGCAAGGTCGTCTCCGTCCGCCCCGACCAGTGGTCGCATCCGTCCCCGTGCGCGAAGTGGACGGCCAGGGACGTGGTCCGGCACATCGTCGACATGCACGCCGCGATGCTGCACCCCTTGGGCCGTTCGCTCAGCCCGGCGCCCACGGTCGACGACGACCCGGTGGCGGCCTTCCGCGCCGCCCGCGCCGACGTGGAGGCGATCTTGAACGATCCCTCGCTCGCCACCCTGCCCTGCGACACGCCCACCGGCCCGATGCCCGCGCAGCAGCACATCGACCAGGTCGTCAGCGACGACCTCCCGCTGCACGGCTGGGATCTGGCCCGCGCCACGTCGCAGGACGACACGATCGATCCCGGCGACGTCGAGCGGGCCTGGTCGGCCATGACGGCGCTGCCCGCCGAGCTCATCGAGAAGTTCCGCACGCCGGGCGCGTTCGGGCCGGGCATCGAGGTGTTCGGGCCGGAGGTGAAGGTCGCCCACAACGCGTCGCCTCAGGACACGCTGCTGGCCTTCATCGGACGGGATCCGCACTGGCGGCCGCGTTCGTGAGCACCTCTCGCTAGGGGAAGGCGGGCCGGCAGATCGCCGGGCAGGGCGATGAGATACTCCGAGAGTCAACAGCACGCAGATCCGGTGGGCTCGGTGGCGCGGGCGGCGTGGCCGACTGACGGTCAGGACCTCGGTCGCCGATTCCTGTTCCCCCCTGCGCGCCGTGGGCCTACACTCCGTTCACCGCGTCGGCGGCACGTGACGCCAGGAGTCGATCGCGCGCAGGAACCTGCGGGCGAGCGTACGCAGCTCCGCGGCCAGCTCCGGCGACCCCTCGACCGTGAAGTCCTCGCCCAGCATGGCCAGGTAGCCCGCCAGCATCAGCGGATCGTCCGAACCGGGCTCGAACACGCACCGGTCCTCGCCCATCGGCCGGATCTCCGCCGGCACCGGTAACCTCCTGGCCACCCGCTCGGCCGGCGCATGGACGATCACCCGCGCCCGGTAGCGCCAGGTCGCCTCGCCGACGCCGCGGGAGACATGCCGCGCGACGTCGCCGCCTTCCGGCAGCGGACGCGGGGTGAAGCGCGGGCCCGACGGCGTGCGGGGCCGGATGCGGTCGACCCGGAAGGTACGCCAGTCGCCGCGCTCCAGGTCCCAGGCGAGCAGATACCACCGGTGCCCGGTGTGCACCAGGCGGTGCGGCTCAGCGGTGCGGACGGCCTGGTCGCCGTCGTGCGTACGGTAATCGAAGCGGAGCCGCTCATGATCCCGGCACGCGGTCGCGATCGTGGTCAGGACACCGGCGTCGACGCTCGGCCCCGCCCACCGCTCCGGCACCGTGTACACACGCAGCGCCTCCACCCGCTGACGTAATCGTGGCGGCAGCACCTGCTGTAGCTTGACCAGCGCCCGGGCGGAGGTCTCCTCGATCCCGGCGACGGTGCCGCCCGCGGCGGTACGCAGGCTCACTGCGACGGCCACGGCCTCCTCGTCGTCGAGCAGCAGCGGCGGCAGCGCCGCGCCAGCGCCGAGCCGGTAGCCGCCGGTCGCTCCCGCCGTGGCGTGCACCGGGTAGCCCAGGCGGCGCAGCCGCTCCATGTCGTTGCGGATGGTCCGCGTGGTCACCTGCAGGCGCTCGGCCAGTTCGGCACCGGTCCAGTCGCGCCGCGCCTGCAGTAGGGACAGCAGCTTCAGCAGTCTCGCCGAGGTCTCCAGCATTCTTCGACTCTGTCACCGATAGCGGAAAGAAGTGTTCCGGATTGGTCCGTAGCGTGGGATCCCTGCCTCAGCCGAAGGAGAAGCCCGATGACCATCCAGCCGTTCCGCATCGCCATCCCCCAGTCCGACGTCGACGACCTGGCCGACCGGCTGGCCAGAACGCGCTGGCCCGACGAGATGCCCGGCGCCGGATGGAGCCGGGGCGTGCCGCTGGAGTTCCTCAAGGAGCTGGCCGCGTACTGGGCCGACGGCTACGACTGGCGAGCCGCCGAGGCCCGGCTCAACGAGTATCCGCAGTACGTCACCGAGATCGACGGGCAGCCGATCCACTTCCTGCACGTCCGCTGCGACGACCCCGGCGCGCTCCCGCTGGTGCTCACCCACGGCTACCCGAGCTTGTTCGCCGAGTTCACCACCGTGATCGAGCACCTGAGGCAGGACTTCCACCTGGTCGTGCCGTCGCTGCCCGGCTTCGGCTTCTCTACCCCCGTCCGCGAGGCGGGCTGGGCGATGGGTCGCACGTCGCGGGCCTGGGCCGAGCTGATGAGCCGCCTCGGCTACGACCGCTACGGCGTCCACGGCGGCGACATCGGCGCCGGCGTCTCCGGCGCGGTGGCCGGCCTCGACGGCGAGCACGTCGCCGGAGTGCACGTGGTGACCGACGCCCTCACCGCCGCCAACACGGCCTCCTTCCTGCCCGGCATGGCCGACGGGCTGGACCCGGAGGACGAGGTGGACCGGCTGATCCTGGACCGGATCGCGAAGTTCCGCAGCGAGGGCAGCGGATACCTGGCGATCCAGAACAGCCGGCCCCAGACCATCGGCTACCTGCTCAACGACTCACCGGCCGGGCAGCTGGGCTGGATCGCGGAGAAGTTCGAGGAGTGGACCGACCTGCCATACGACCGGGACCAGCTGCTCACGATCGTGAGCCTCTACTGGTTCACCGGCTCCGGCGTCTCGGCCGCCCGCTTCCTCTACGAGCAGGCCCACTCCACCGACTGGGGGGCGCCGGCGGCGGTGCCGCAGGGGGTCTCGGTGTTCGGCGCCGACGCCACGGTCCGCAAGCTGCTCAACCCGTCCGCCGACACCTACTGGACGGAGCACGAACGGGGCGGGCACTTCCCGGCCATGGAGGCGCCGCAGGCGGTGGCCGCGGACCTGCGGGCCTTCTTCGGCCAGCTGAAGTAGCGTCAGCCGGCGTCGCGCGAGAACCTCCAGCGGGGCACGGCCGCCCCCGCACGCGGACGTTCTTCTCATGAACGAACACCGCCGGCGCCTGCCGCAGGTCGCCGCGCCCGGCCTGGCCTGGTACGGGTGCCAGTGCCGGTGCGGCGGATGAAGACCCTCGCCACGTACGGAGGCGGTGGCGAGGCGCCGGCACTGGACCGCCTGAGTGAGCCGCGCCGGACCGCGACGTTGCCCGGGGGTCACCCGGAGCCTGGAGGCCGAAGGGCGGTCAGCCGCGCCGGTGCCGCGGCAGCAGCAAGCTGACCACCGCGATGGCCAAGCCGAGCCCGGCCGCCACGAGGAAGACCAGGTCGTAGCCGGCGGCGAGGGCGGCGGCGGGGGAACTCCCGCTGGCCTCCGTCGCGGCTCTGGCGCCGGCGGCCGTCGCGAGCACCGCCAGGCCTACCGACCCGCCTACCTGACTGGCGGTGTTGGCCAGGCCGCCGATGATCCCCGCGTCCCGCTCGGGAACGTCGGCGGTCGCTGCGGCCATGAGGGTGGGGAAGGTCAGCCCGATGCCAACCGCGATCAGCAGCGTAGGGCCGAGCACGCTGGTGACGTAGCCGCTGCCGGCGTGGGCCTGGGCGAGCCAGCCGAAACCGGCCAGGAAACAGCCGGAGCCGGCCAGCACCAGAGGGCGCACCCCGGTTCGCGGCAGCAGGACGGCGGCCCATCGCGCGATCACCACGAACATCACCGCCGCGGGTGTCTGCCCCAGCCCGGCTCCAAGCGCACTGTAGCCGAGCACGTTCTGCAGGAAGAGCGACGTGAAATACCACATCGCGATCGCGATCCCGCCGAACAGCAACAGCATGACGTTGCCGACAGCCACCCCCCCCGGATCCTGAACAGCCGCAGGGGCATCATCGGCTGGGTGGCGAAACGCGCCTCCACCACGGTGAAGACGACGAGCCGGAGCAGGCCCGCCACGGCCGGCCCGACGGCCAGCACGGACGGCCAGCCATGATCGGCGCTCTGCATGACCCCTTGACGTGCTCCTCCCCATGAACGGAGAGGATTCTCATGGCCGCTACGCCGCCACCCCTTGCGGGGTGGTGCGGGTAGTCCCGCCATGAGGTGCTTGACGCTTCAGCGGCCCCAGTGGTGCAGGGCCTCCACGTCCGGTGACCGCCTGTCCGGCGGCTGAGTTGTACCGGTGCAACTGGGTGCGGGCGGCGTTGACGTCGGCGTTGCCGATCCACCCGCAGGCTGGGTTCTTGCACACGAACCGGGACTGGCTCTCCCGCGACCCCTCGGTGATCGTGTGGCAGGCGTGGCATTCCTGGCTGGTGCCCGGTGCCGGGATGTAGACGACCTTGCCGCCTTTGTCGGTGGCCTTGTAGGTGAGGAACTCGGCGGTGCGGCCCCACGCCTCGGTGGCGATGGCGCGGTTCAGGCCGCGTTTTTGGGCGACGTTCGTGCCCGGCTGTTGGAGGGTGCCGGAGGCGCTCGCCATCATGTTCGTGACCTTGAGGTCTTCGAGCACGATGACGGAGAACTGGGCGGTGAGCTGGGTGGTGGTCTGGTGCTGCCAGTCGATGGCCCGGCGCTTGGCTTTGGCGCGCAGGCGGGCGATCTGGTCGTAGGTTTGCTTCAGCCGGTTGCTGGCAGGCTGTCCGGGTTTGGCGGCTCTTTTTTGGCGGGCGGCTTTGCGCTCCAGGCGGAGCAGGCGTTGCTGTTCCCCGCTTGTCAGCCACTGGTTACGGTGGAAGATCTTCTCTCCGGTGGTCAGCGCCAGGGGCACGGCGATGCCCCGGTCGATCGCGGTTGGTGGCCCGGGGTGCGGAGCCGTGGGTGCCTGCATGGTCTGGGTGCGGAATACGATGTGCCACCCGCCTGCCTCCTTGACCAGCCGCGCCCCGGTGATCTTCCCGTCCGGGCCGCCCTTCGTGACGCCGGGCAGGTCCTTGGTCCATCGGAAGCGGACCCGGCCGAGTTTGGGGATGGTGACCGCGCCCCACCGGCGGTTGATCCGGGTGATGTTCAGGTCCCGCCCCTGGGGGACGTCCACCGCCATCCGGGAGCGGAATCGGCTCTTGAACGTGGGGCGTCCGGCCGGGTGGTCGGGGTTGAAGTAGTTCGCCCACGCCTGCCGGTAGGTCTTCAGCACGGCTTGCGCCGCTTGGGCGGGCAGGTCTTTGAGCCAGTCGATCTCCTTGCGGGCGACCCGGATGGCCTCGTCGCATTGGGCCAAGGATGCGAACCGGCCCTGCCGGAAGGTGAAGAACTCGTGCAGTAGGTTCCACAGCGTGCGCGCGTTGTGCGCCTGGCCGTCCAACACGGCGCTCTGCCGCTGGTCCAACTCCAGGCGGGCGACCTGAGCACGGTTGCGTTTCCGCAGCCCCACGAGGCTCATTCTATCGTTTGGTGTATGTCACCGCGATGGGAACCGAACCCCGACATCAGAACCGGACGTCACTGCGTTCACGACCTGAGCGCGCATTTGGTGTTTGTCACGAAATATCGGCGGGACGCACTCACCGGCCCGATGCTGAAACGCTGCGAACAGATCATGAAAGAGGTGTGCGAGAAGTTCGACTGCGAGCTGACCGAGTTCAACGGCGAGCACGACCACGTTCATCTCCTCGTCCGCTACCCGCCCAAGGTCGCTCTGTCCTCCCTCGTCAACTCCCTCAAAGGCGTCTCCGCCCGCTACCTCCGCCAGGAATACAACGCCCACGTCCGCACATACCTGTGGGGCGGCCACTTCTGGTCCCGCTCCTACTACGCGGGCTCGACCGGCAGCACGAACCTGGCCACCGTCCGCACCTACCTCCAATCCCAAGACCAGACCCAGAAATGAGACAAGACAAGACGCGGTCACGACCAGTTCCAAAGCTCGGGAAAGGGCACCTTCAGGCCCTTGAAGGCCTTCCCACGCGAGCCCTCACCTCCCGCCCGAAGGCGGGAGCACTAACCCGCACCTCGGTAGAAGACGTTGCCCGGCGACAAGATCGTGGCCTCGCTGCCGCCGTGCCGGTTGAACGCCGAGGTGAAGGCCGTCACCAGCTTGTCGGCCAGTTTCCCTTCCTGCCACAGCCCGCCGGCCTGGTCGATGAACTGCTTGAGCTGCGCGGCCAGCGTGCCGAACCGGTGGCGGAACTACCCGGCATCCTCCAGACCTTGACCGACAACGTGGATACCCGGCGCCCCCGCCACCCGGACGGCCGCCGGCACGGTCAGACCGCGGAATCGGCGACGAGCCGGGCACGTTGATCAGGACATGACATTGACTGGTGATTACGAACCGAGCGCGTGGGGCTGGGTCCGCGAGCACGTCGAGCAGATCATGCGCACCGGCACGACCGACGGCGTCACGATCCGTGACCTGCCCACCGTGCTGATGACCTACCGGGGAGCCAAGACCGGCAAGGTCCGCAAGACGTTGGTGATGCGTGTCGAGCACGAGGGGCGCTACGCGGCTGTCGCGTCCAAGGGTGGCGCGCCGGCCAACCCGCAGTGGTACGCCAGTCTGGTCGCCGAGCCGGTCGTCGAGCTTCAGGACGGCGCGGTGGCCCAGGAGTACCGGGCGCGCGAGGTGTTCGAGGACGAGAAGGCCCTCTGGTGGCGCCGGGCGGTGGACGCATACCCGGACTATGCCGACTACCAGCGCAAGACCGACCGCCAGATCCCGGTCTTCGTGCTCGAACCGGTCAGCGGGGGCACACTGGCCGGTGACGGCACCGAAAGCTAGCGGGCCTCCGCCTGACCTGTGGGCCGCAGGCCGTACTCGCCCACGATCGGCCACAGGGTGTCGCGGTTGATGTGTGCGGTGGGCCGTCAGGACTCCAGGAAGTGCAGCACGGCCAGCACCCGACGGCTGTAGCCGTTGGTGTGCGACAGGCCCAGCTTGTCGAACAGGGAGTTGACGTGCTTTTCCACGGCGCTCTGCGACACGTGCAGCGCCTGGGCGATCGAGGCGTTCGTCAGTCCCTGCGCCATCCGCTCCAGCGCCTCACGCTCGCGGGCGGTCAGTCGCGCCAGCGGATCCACCTGCGTGGTACGCGCCAGCAGCTGCCGCACCACCTCCGGGTCGAACGCCGCTCCCCCGGCTCGAACGCCGCTCCCCCGGCGCCCACCCGCTCCAGCGCGTCCAGGAAGTCGCCCACCTGCGCCACCCGGTCCTTCAGCAGGTAGCCCACGCCCTCGACGTCCGCGCTCATCAGCTCGGTGGCAAAGCGCTTCTCCACGTACTGCGACAACACCAGCACCTTGACCGCCGGCCAGCGGCGCCGGATCTCCAGCGCCGCCCGCAGCCCCTCGTCGGTGTGGGTCGGCGGCATGCGCACGTCCACCACCACGACGTCCGGCTCGTACGCCGCCACCGCCGACACCAGCGCCTCGGCGTCGCTCACCGCGGCCGGCACCTCGTGGCCCTCCTCCAGCAGCAGCCGTACCAGCCCCTCACGCAACAACGTGGAGTCCTCGGCCAGGATCACCCGCACGGCAGCACCGCCGTGATCGTCGTCGGCCCGCCCGCCGGGCTGTCCACCTCGAAGGCGCCATCCAGCGCGGCCACCCGCCGCGCCAGCCCGGACAGACCACCGCCCGCAGGGCTGGCGCCGCCCGCCCCGTCGTCGCGCACCCGTACGACCACCGCCGCTCCTTCCTCACGCACCTCGACCGTGATAAGCCCGGCGCCGGAGTGCTTGGCTGCGTTCGTCACGGCCTCGCAGACCACGAAGTACGCCGCCGTCTCCACCGCCATCGGCGGCCGCCGGCGCAGGTCGCAGGCTACCCTGACCGGCACACTCGAGCGTTCGGCCACACCCGCGAGCGCCTCGCCCAGCCCGAGGGAGTCCAGCCCGCTCGGATATACCCGCCAGGCCACCTCGCGCAGCTCGGCCAGCGCCTGCTGTGCCTCCTGGTGCGCCTGCTCCAGCAGCTCCGGCCGCCCCCGCCGGGCGCGCCCGACCAGCATCGACAGCGCGACCAGCCGCTGCTGCAGCCCGTCGTGCAGGTCCCGCTCGATGCGGCGCCGCTCGGAGTCGACCGCCGCCACGATGCCCGCCCGGCTCTCGGCCAGCTCGGCGATCCTGCGCTCCAGCACCTCGGTACGGTCCGGGCCCAGCATCCGCAGAGCCAGCCGCCGCTCCAGCACGTGCACGCCCACCACGCCCGTCAAGGCGACGAACAGCAGCACGCCCCCGAGGGTGCCGGTGTAGAGGGCCAGGGGCAGCGAGCGCGCCATCCCGTCGAACGTGTCACCCCACAGCCACGCCCAGGCCAGCTGGCCGCTCTGCCACGCGCCGAAGACGATCAGTGTGATCACCATCCCGCCCAGCAGGCCGATGGGCGCCCGCGCGGCCAGATAGCGCAGCGGCCGCCCGTCGCTGCCGGTGAGCGCGTCGAGGCCGGCGCGGTCCAGGCGCAGCCGGCGCGCCTCCAGCCGGGCCAGCCGCCGGGCCGCCGCGCCTACGTACCGGCGGCCGGTGAACGGCAGTGCCGTCAGCAGGAAACCCAGGCCGGCCAGCGCGGTGACGGTACCCAGCGTGACCGCGCCCAGCTGCCGCAGGCCCTCAACGACGAGACGCATGCCTGCCCTTGCGCCGCTCGGCCAGCCGCACGCCGACGAACACCAGCACCGCCGCCACCACCATGGCGATCACGATGTTGGTGCCGACCCCGACATAGGCCTCCACGAGCGACCAGTTCTCGCCCAGGAAATAGCCGGCCAGTACGAAGAGGGTGTTCCAGATCAGGCTCCCGGCGGTCGTCAGCAGGGTGAACGCGGGCAGCGGCATCCGCTCCACACCCGCCGGGACCGAGATGAGGCTGCGGAAGATGGGGATCATCCTGCCGAAGAACACCGTCTTGCGACCGTGCCTGGCGAACCACGCCTCGGTCTTCTCGATGTCGGACACCTTCACCAGCGGCAACCGGGAGGCGATGGCCAGCACGCGCTCGCGCCCCAGCAGCGCCCCCACCGCGTACAGCGCCAGCGCGCCGACCACCGAGCCCAGCGTCGTCCACACCAGCACGTCCAGCAGGCCCATCTCACCCCTGCTGGCGGTGAAGCCAGCCAACGGCAGGATCACCTCGCTGGGCAGGGGTGGGAACAGATTCTCTAACGCGATCGCGAGACCCGCCCCTGGGGCCCCTAGCGTCTCCATCAGTCCAACGAGCCAATCAGTCATGGGCTCAAGGCTATGGACGATCAGATATGCCCGGAATGAGGCGAGCGCCCGATCAGCACTGAGGTAAACCACACTCTTCCCGTACCGTACACTGTACGGTCATGATGGATCTGGTGAGGCACGCAGCAGTCTTCGAACCCGGCGATCCGCCCAGGTCCGGCCACGTGACCTTCCTCGACCCAGGCGGGGCCGAGGCCGTGACCGTGGCCGAGCAGCACGCCGGCACGGCGCGGGCCCGCCAGGTCGCCGCCACCCGGGTGCCCGTGGCGGCCGCCGTTGCGGCGCTGGCCAGGGCGCGCACAGATGAGCAGGCCCATCCCGCCGCCCGCTTCTGGGGCGCGGCCGCGCTGATCGCACTCCAGCTCGTCACCCGTGGCCGCATCCTGCCGGGCGTGACGGCCGGCGACCGCGACTCCTGGCGCGCCGGCCCGTTCGACGCGGCGGACGTGCAGCGCATCCGCGACCTGGCCGCCACCATGCCCGCCGCCGCCCGCGCATTCCCGATCGACGGCGGCGGTGACGGTGACGGCGGCGATGGGCCGATCGGCGGCGAGGAGCTGTGGCTACCCGATGCGGAAAACCTCCTGCGCGCCTTCCTCGATGCCGTCGCCGACGCCATGCCCCGCTCGCCCGGCGCCGTGCGCGCCACCGGCACCACCGCCTACGCCGCCGTCGCACCCGTCAAAGTGCCGCATCTGCGCCGCTGGGCCGAGGAGGTGTCGGCCGGGCTCGACGCCGGCGTACGCCTGTCGCTGCGGCTGGAGGCCGACGACCTGGCTCTGGACAACTTCCGCGCAGTGGTCCAGCTGCACAGCCTGGCCGACCCTTCGCTGGTGGTGGACGCGGCCGAGCTCTGGCAGGGCAGGGACCCCGGGTTCGGGCCACGGGCCAGGATCGAGGCGACGCTCGCCATTCGCAGGGCGGCCCGCGCCTGGCCCCGGCTGGAACGGCTGCTCGACAATGCCGTGCCGGACGAGCTCGCCCTGTCGGACGGCGACGTGGAAGACCTGCTGGCCGGGGCCGCGGAGCGGCTGGCGGCGGCCGGCGTGGAAGTCCACTGGCCCAGGTCGCTGGTGCGCGGCCTGACCGCCACCGCCGTCATCGGCGAGCGGGACACCGCGCCGTCCGACCTGCCGTCGTTCCTCGGCGGCCACCACCTGACCAGCTTCAACTGGCAGCTCGCCCTGGGCGGCCGGCGTCTGACGGCCGCCGAGATGGACCGGCTGGCCGAGGCGCACCGGCCCGTCGTGCGGCTGCGTGACCAGTGGGTGCTGATCGACCCCGACCTGGCCCGCAAGGCGCGCCAGCGCGATCTCAAGCCGCTGACGGGGCTGGACGCGCTCGGCGCCGCGCTGACCGGGTCGGTCGAGGTCGAGGGCGAGCAGGTGCCCGTCGAGCCCACCACCTGGCTGCGGGAGCTGCGCGACCGGCTCGCCGAGCCGGAGGAGACCGGCCCGCCGGACGGGCTGGCCGCCACGCTGCGCGACTACCAGCTGCACGGGCTGCGCTGGCTGGCCAGGATGACCTCGCTCGGGCTCGGCGGCTGCCTGGCCGACGACATGGGCCTGGGCAAGACCATCACCCTGATCGCCCTCCACCTGCACAGGAACAGCGGGCCGACACTGGTGGTGTGCCCGGCGTCGCTGCTGGGCAACTGGGAGCGGGAGATCGCCAGGTTCGCACCCGGCGTCCCGGTACGGCGCTTCCACGGCACCGGCCGCACCTTGGCCGACGAGGGATTCGTCCTGACCACGTACGGCACGATGCGGCTCGACACGGCCCGGCTGGGCGCGCACCCGTGGGGCCTGCTCGTCGCCGACGAGGCACAACATGTGAAGAACCCGGCCTCCGGCACCGCCAAGGCGCTGCGGGAGATCCCCGCCGCCGCCCGCGTCGCGCTGACCGGCACCCCCGTCGAGAACAACCTGTCGGACCTGTGGGCCATCCTCGACTGGACCACACCGGGACTGCTCGGCCCCCTCGCCAGGTTCCGGGCGCGATGGGCCAGACCCGTCGAGTCCGGCGACAGCGAGGCGGCCGCCCGGCTGTCGCGGCTGGTGGGGCCGTTCCTGCTGCGCCGCCGCAAGAGCGACCCCGGCATCGCGCCCGAGCTGCCGCCCAAGACCGAGACCGACCGGCCGGTCGCGCTCACCGCCGAGCAGGCCGGCCTGTACGAGGCGGTGGTGCGGGAGATCATGCAGCAGATCGCGGACGCCAAGGGCATGGCCAGGCGCGGCCTGATCGTCAAGCTGCTGACCGGGCTCAAGCAGATCTGCAATCACCCCGCCCATTACCTGCACGAAAGCACCCCCAGGCTGGCCGGCCGCTCCGGCAAGCTGGAGCTGCTCGACGAGCTCGTCGACACCATCGTGGCCGAGGACGGCGCGGTGCTCGTCTTCACCCAGTACGTCGCCATGGCCCGCCTCATCGACAAACACCTGACCGAACGCGGCGTGCCCACCCAGCTGCTGCACGGTGGCACCCCTGTCGCCCGCCGCGAGGAGATGGTGCGCCGCTTCCAGGACGGCCATGCCCCGGTGTTCCTGCTGTCGCTGAAGGCCGCCGGCACCGGGCTGAACCTCACCCGCGCCGACCACGTTATCCACTACGACCGCTGGTGGAACCCCGCCGTGGAGGACCAGGCCACCGACCGCGCCTACCGCATCGGCCAGACCCGCCCCGTCCAGGTGCACCGGCTGATCGCCGAAGGCACCATCGAGGACCGCGTCGCCCAGATGCTGGAAGCCAAGCGCTCGCTCGCCGAGGCCGTGCTCACCTCCGGCGAGGCCGCCTTCACCGAGCTGACCGACGCCGACCTGGCCGCACTCGTGGAGCTGAGATGAACGCCGTACGGGGATTCGCCGCCTTCGCGCCGCAGCGCGCCGGGGCCCGCTTCGCCACCACCTGGTGGGGCCGCGCCTGGATCAAGGCCTTGGAGGACACCTCGCTCGACCAGGGACTGCTGCGCAAGGGCCGCGCGTACGCCAAGACCGGCCTGCTCGGCCCCATCACCGTCAGCCCCGGGCGCATCGCCGCCGTGGCCGACAGCGAGTACGACGCCGTCGTGCGCGTCGAGCAGCTCACCGACGCCGAGTGGGAGCGCTTCCTGGACCAGGTCGCCGCCAAGAGCGGGCACATCGCCGCGCTGCTCGACCGCGACATGCCGCACGACCTGGTCGAGGCGGCCGAGGACGCCGCTGTGCCGCTGCTGCCCGCCGTTGGCGACCTGGAGCCGGAGTGCTCCTGCCCCGACTGGGGGCACCCGTGCGAGCACGCCGCCGCGCTGTGCTACCAGGCCTCCTGGCTGCTGGACGCCGACCCGTTCGTGCTGCTGCTGATGCGCGGCCGCGGCGAGCGGCAGTTGATCGAGGCGCTCCAGCGGCGCGACGTCCCCGACACGGCCGAGGCCGCGCGCGGGGTGGTGGCGGCGCAGGCGTTCGCGGCCGGTGTGCCACCGCTGCCCGAGCCGCCCCCCTTCGACGTCGCCTACTCCCCGCCCGACCTGGAGCCTGATCTCGCCCCGAAGCCGGGGGCCGACGTGGACGTGGCCGCCCTGCGGGTGCTGGCCGCCTCTGCCGCATCCCGTGCCCGCGAGCTGCTGGTACGCGGCCGGCTGCCGGAGCTGACCGAATACCAGGACCGGGTGCGCCTGGCCGCCGAGCACGACCTCGACCTCGGCCTCGACTCCGCCGTGGCGGCCTGGCGCCAGGGCGGTGCGGACGGCCTGGAGGTGCTGGAATCGGCCTGGACGCCGCCCCGGCGGGAGCTGGCCAGGGCGCGGGCGCTGCTGGAGGCCGGCTGGGAAGGCGGGCGGCCGCCCGCGATCGAGGCGTGGCGCAACCGCTGGACCCTCGGCTCCCTGCAGCTGCGCTACGGTCGCGACGGACGCTGGTACCCCTTCGTCGAACGCGACGGCGGGTGGTGGCCCGCCGGCCCGCCCGAACGCGACCCCTCGGCGCTCACCCACCACGCTCAGGACGCATAGCGGGCGACCAGCTCCGCGCCGATCCTGGCCAGCTCGGCGCGGACCTGCTCCGGCTCCAGCACCTCGATCTGGGCGCCCCAACCGGCCAGATGCTCGGCAATCGACAACGCCATGTGCGCGGCCACTCGCACGCGGACCCGGCCGCCGGCCTCCTGGCCGAGCACCTCGCAATGGCGGCCGAACTGAAGTCGCAGCACCCGCACGTGCCGGTCGTGGACCAGCACCACCGCCGAGACGAGCGAGCGCCGCTGTTCGACCTCGTCGACGACCCGCTCCCACTCCGCGGACAGTTCGAAGTCGTCGGGCCGTTCGGCGGCCAGGTCCGTCACCTGGGCGCCGGCGATCCGGTCGACGCGGAACGTGCGCCGCCCGCTCTCGGTGCCGGCCATCAGATACCACACGCCGTCCTTGTCGACCAGCCCCAGCGGATCCACCAGCCGCTCTGTCGAGCGGCCGCCCCTGCTGGTGTACGCCAGTCGCACTTTCCGCCTGCCCACGACGGCGCCCTGCAGGTCCTCGACCAGTCCGGGCAGCTCGCTGCCGACCTCGCCCCACCGTACCGAGTCCGACACCACGGCCCGGGCCGCGGCCTCGGCGTCGGCACGGAACGTCGCGGGCAGGGCCCGCATCAGCTTGCGCAGCGCCGACGTCAGCGGGGCTGCTGCGGTCGTAGCCGGCCCCAGCATCAGGAACAACGCCCGGGCCTCGGCCGCGGTCAGACCGGTGAGGTCGGTACGGGCGCCGCCGACGAGCTGCCAGCCGCCGCCGCGACCCTGCTGCGGGTACACCGGGATGCCCGCCGCCGACAACGCCTCCAGGTCGCGGCGGGCGGTGGCCACGGAGATCTCCAGCTCTTCCGCCAGCTCAGCGGCGGTCACCCGGCCACGGGCCTGGAGGAGCAACAGGACGGCTACAAGACGGTCGGCACGCATGCCCTCATCGTCGCAAACAAAGTGCTCAATTGATGAGCACTTTGGCAGCGAGGATGGTACATGAACCCGAGAGGAAAGGAACCGACCATGCTGGCCGGGCTCACCACCGTCACCTACTACACCCCCGACCTGGCGGCGACCAAGCGCTGGTACACCGAGCTGCTGGGCGTCGCGCCGTACTTCGACACCCCGGACTACATGGAGTTCCGCATCGGCGACTACCTGCACGAGCTGGGCTTCGTGCACAGCAGGCACGCGGGCAGCGCGCTGGCCAGAACCCCGGCCCCCAGCACGGTCGGTCCCGCGGGCGCCCTGGTGTTCTGGCACGTCGAGGACGTGCCTGCGGCCCTCGAGCGGCTGGTGTCCATGGGCGCCAAGGAGCACGACTCACCGCACGACCGAGGCGAGGGCTTCATCACCGCCTCCGTGATCGACCCCTGGGGCAACATCCTGGGTCTGATGTACAACCCGCACTACCTGAGCGTCCGCGCCGCACTCAAGGAGACGTCATGACCGTCTTCACCGACGCCGCCGCGTGGCGGGACTGGCTGGCCGGCCACCACGACAGCGAGACCGAGGCGTGGCTCGTGATCGCCAAGAAGGGCACGACCGAGCCGACGACCCTCACCTACGCACAAGCCCTGGAGGAGGCGCTGTGCTACGGCTGGATCGACGGCCAGGCCCGCTCCCGCGACGCGGCGACCTACCTGCAGCGTTTCAGCCCGCGCCGCGCGCGCAGCCCGTGGTCCCAGCCCAACATCGCCCGCGTCGAGCGCCTGCAGGGTGAGGGCCGGATGCGCCCGGCGGGCCTGGCGGCGGTCGAACGCGCCAAGGCGGACGGCCGCTGGGGCACCCACCCCTGAGGCGATCGGCCCCGAAGCGATGGGCCGTAAGGTGATCGGCATGTCGGTGCTGCGCTCCATCGCCCTGTTCCTCGTGGCCGCCCTCGCCGAGATCGGCGGCGCCTGGCTGGTCTGGCAGGGTCTGCGTGAGCAGCGCGGCCTGCTGTGGATCGGCGCCGGCATCCTGGCCCTGGCCGCCTACGGCTTCGCCGCCACCTTCCAGCCCGACCCGAACTTCGTACGCGCCACGCGCCTGAGCCGCCCCTACGACGCCACCGAGATGACGTGTCGCACCGACGTGCGGTCACCGATCAGCTCCAGCATGCAGTCGGCCACGTCGGCGCGGGTGGTGCTCATGCCGCCACGCACGTTGAGGTCCCTGGCCGTGCGATAGCGGTTGGTACGCCCGGTGTTCGTCAGCCGCGAGGGCCGCACGATCGTCCAGTCCAGATCGGCGGCCCGCACCAGCTCCTCGGACGCGGCCAGGTCGGCGTAGGACTGGCCGAACATCCGCTGCACGATGAGCGGCTTGAGCACGTACCGCGTGAGCAGGCCGTCGCCTGCGTCGGCCACCATGCCGCTCGCGCCCACCGTCAGCAGCCGCCGCACGCCCGCCCGCCGCATGGCCTCGATGATGGAGGCGACACTGGCGGAGTGGACGGTGGTCGGGCCGCGGCCGCGCGGGCCGATCGCGGTGATCACGGCGTCGCGGCCCTTGACCGCCGGCGTGATGGCGTCGGGGTCCATCACGTCGGCCTCGACGACGTCGACCCTCGCCGGCAACTCGGCGGGCAGGCGGGACGCCGAGCGCACAACGGCGGTGATCTCATGGCTCAGGTCGAGCCCCTGGCGGATCAGCTCCAGCCCGATGCCACCTGTGGCGCCGAAAACGACGAGCCTCATGAGTTTCCCCCTTCCTGAGAGAGGTGAGTAAGCATTCACTCACAACTCTACCCAGTAGGTCCCCCGCCCGGCCTGCCGCCGTCGATGCATTGCCCTACCGGACCCCGTCACGCCAGGGTGCCGCGTCGCCGTCGGCCCCGGCCGCCCGAGGCCCGAGGGGTGACGACTTCGACGTCGTCAGGACGACTCGCCTTCGGGGGCGTAGAAGGCGGTGGTGCTGGCGACGGCGGCGGCGACTTGGTCCGGCGCGCCGCCCGCCGCCTCGTAGGCCCGGCCCCAGGCCTGGCTGCTCTCGATGATGACGCGACGGCCCTCGTCGGTCAGGTGGAAGGTGTTCTCGTCGAACTGCGGCAGGTCCGCCAGGTGCAGGCTCAGGCCCAGCAGTCCGAGGTCCCAGCCCACCCCGACCGAACCAGGACCACCCATCGCCCAGAACTCGGGCGGCACCTCGGCGGTGTGGCGCAGCTCGAACAGGGTGCCGTCGTCCTCCGCGGACAGGCGAACCTCCACCTCGGAGAAGCCGGGGTTGTCGCCGAACAGCCAGCTGACCTTCAGCAGGCGGGGCGGCTCGCACTGCAGGATCTCGCCGCCCGCATTGCCCTGGAACTGGTATTTCCCGCCCAGCTTCAGGTCCCCGGTCACGGGCAGGAACCAGCGGCTCAGCCGGTCGGCAGTGGTGCAGGCGTCCCACACGTCCTCGACGTCGGCGTCGTAGCGCCGGCGCAAGGTCATGACCTTGCGCTCGCCGTCGAGCAGCTCGCGATGCGCCCGGGTGATCTCGTCAAGCAAATCCATCAGCTGTCCTTCGTCTCGCCTGTCATGCGGCGTTCGCGCTTACCGCGGGCCAGCTCCGTGGCCAGCGCATCCAGGCGCTGGTTCCAGAAGCCGCGGAAGAGCTCCAGCCACGCGTCGATTTCCTGCAGAGGCCCGGGCTCGACGGCATAAAGCCGCCGCGTGCCCTGAGCCCGGACGCTGGCGAACCCGTTGTCACGCAGCACCTTCAGATGCTGCGAGACGGCCGGCTGGGAGATCCCGAACTCGCGCTGGATGACAGCGGTGAGCTCCCCGGAGCTCTGCTCCCCGCCGGCAAGCAACTCCAGGATCCGGCGCCGTACAGGATCGCCGAGGACGTCGAATGCGTGCACGACCTCACTATTTCAGGGGCAGCTTATATAAGTCAAACCTGAGGAAAGGTGGTCAGTCGTCCAGACCGCGGGCACTGAGCGCCTCACCGAGCGCATCGGCGTGCCGCAGCGCGCTGACCACCATCGGCACGGCGAAGGCCCGCAGGCTGCGCTCGACGCCCCGGGCCCGCTGGGCCTCCCGCACCCGCGTCGCCAGCTCGGCCAGCACGGGCACGCTGCGCACGGTCAGCGACAGCAGCAACGACAGCCGGAACGGATCCAGCCCGGCGAACCTCGCCGGCGCCAGGCACCGTTCCAGGGCGGTCATCATGGCCGAAGAGCGGGTAGTGATCGTGACCAGGCCGGCCAGCGCGACCGCGAGCACCACC
Organism: Nonomuraea sp. 3N208; assembly: GCF_052245935.1. NCBI lineage: Bacteria > Bacillati > Actinomycetota > Actinomycetes > Streptosporangiales > Streptosporangiaceae > Nonomuraea > Nonomuraea sp. 3N208. Next base: position 23,571 of record NZ_JBQQBR010000065.1, read on the forward strand.
CGCAGCGTCGTGGTGGCCGCGCCCGCCAGATCCACGAAGATCCACTGCATGCCGAACAACGCCACCGCGAACCAGCGCACCGGGCGCACCTGCGCCCAGGCCGCCACCACCCCCACCCGCGACACCGCATAGAGCCCGGCCACCACGGCCGCCGCCACGGCCAGGGCGAGCGGTGAGCCCAGCAACACCAGCACAGCGCACGCGACCGCGAGACCGGCCAGCTTGACGCCGGCGGGCAGCCGGTGCAGCGGCGAGGCGCCGGGGACGTAAGCGCCGGTGAGCCCGTTCACGACATGAGCTTGCGGTAGTGGGCGATGGCCTCGCCGGGCGTGCCGTCGGCCACGACGCGCCCCTGGTCCAGCACCAGCACCCGATCGAAATCGGCAAGCAGCGGCAGGTCGTGGCTGACCACCACCACCTGCTGGGGCAGCTCCGGCAGCAGAGCGGCGACCTGGCGCGAGTGACGCAGGTCGAGCAGCGTGGTCGGCTCGTCCATGACCAGCACGTCCGGCTCCAGCACCATCACCGAGCACAGCGCCAGCAGCTGCTTCTGCCCGCCGGACAGGTGGTGCGCGGGATGGTCGGCGTGACCGGCCAGGCCGTACCTGGCCAGGACGTCCGCCACGCGCCGCTCGACCTCCTCGCGCGGCAGGCCCCTGCGGCGTAGCGAGAAGGCCACGTCCTCAGCCACCGTCGGCATGACGATCTGCGCGTCCGGGTCGGTGAACAGAAACCCCACGCCGCGCCTGATCTTCGCGGCGTGCCGGCGGGTGTCCAGGCCGAATACGGTGACGCTGCCCGACGTCGGCAGCGCCAAGCCGTTGATCAGGCGGGCCAAGGTGCTCTTGCCCGAGCCGTTGGCCCCGACCACGCCGACGCGCCGCTCGGGCAGGGAAGCGGTGATGCCACACAACACGTCCCGGAGGCCGAGGCGCACGTGCACGTCAGTGAACTCGATCACGCTCACGTCAGGTCACCATCGCGCCCGTGCACGTCGGCGAACTCGGTCAACTCACACCCACCACTTCGAACAGGGCGGCCACGCCAAGGCCGCCGCCGACCGCGGCCGTGGCCAGGCCGAGCGTCCCGGGCGGGGCGCCGGCGCGGACGAGCCGGCTGAACAACCTGGTCACCACGACCGCGCCGGTGGCGCCCCACGGATGGCCCAGCGCCAGCGCGCCGCCGTCGGCGCAGACCCGCTCGCCGTCGGCGCCCAGCGGGTCCAGCCCGAGCGCGTCGGTGACGGCCAGCACCTGCGCCGCGAACGCCTCCACGATCTCCACCGCCGCGACTTGCGCCACGTCCACCCCCGCACGCGCCAGCACCCGGCGTACCGCGGGCACCGGCCCCCAGCCGGGCAGCTCGGGATCGCACCCGACGACCGACCCGGCCACCAGCCGCATCCCCGGCAGGCCCGCGCGCAACCGCTCGGGCACGAGGGCCACGGCCGCGGCGCCGTCGCTCACCGGGGAGGAATTACCGGCCGTCACTGTACCGCCCGCCACGAACGCCGCAGGCAGGCGGGCCAGCGACGACGACCGCAGCGGCCGCGGCCGCTGGTCGGCGGCCCGGCCGGCGACCGGGACGATCTCCTGGGCGAAGCGGCCGGCCTCGCGGGCGGCCAGCGCGGCGGCGTGGCTGCGGCAGGCGTAGGCGTCCTGCCGCTCGCGGGTGATCCCGCGCGCCGTAGCCAGCTCCTCCGCGGCGGGGCCCATGTCGGGGTCGGGGTGGCCGGCGGGGGTGAAAGGCGCCCGGCCGTACGGCTCGGCCGCCCCCCGGTGCGTACGCAGCGGGGGGGTCGAGGCGCTCTCCGCCCCACCCGCGATCACCAGGTTCATCTCCCCGGCGCGTACAGCCTGCCCGGCCACCAGGATCGCGGCCAGCCCACTGCCGCACTGCCGGTCCACCGTGACCCCGGGGACCGCGTGCCCCAGCCCGGCCGCCAGCGCCGACACCCTGGCCACGTTGCCACCGGGACCCATGCAGTTGCCCAGCACCACATCGTCCACCGGCCGGCCGGCGACGTCGCGGGCCACGGCCTCGATCACGGGCGCCGCCAGCCGGTCCACGGTCAGGTCCTTGAACGCGTGCCCCGCCGTGCCGATGGACGTGCGCCGAGCGGCCACGATGACCGGCTCATCGTTCCCGGCGGCCATGTCAGGTCAGCCGCCGGATGCCGGGGTCGTCGGCGGCCAGGCGGTCCGCGACCAGGGCACGCGCCGGCTTGCCCGCCCGGGTGCGCGGCAGGCTCGGCACCGCGTACCAGCGGCGCGGCCGTTGCGCCGCGTCCAGCCCGCTCCTGGCCACCGCCTCCAGCAGCGCCCGCGGCGGCGGCGCGTCCCCGTCGGCCTCCAGGATTGCCGTGACGACCGACCCCAGTGACGGGTGGGGCGAGCCGATCACCACGATGTCGCCCACGCCGGGCACCGTCCTCAGCACCTCCTCGACATCTTCGGGCACGACGGTGGCGCCGCCGGTCTGGATCGCGCCGTCGCCGCGCCCGCGCAGCCGCAGCACCTCTCCTACCCGGTACGGGCGCGCCACGTCGCCCACGGTCATCCAACCATCACCGTCGCGCCGCAGCGGACCCGCCGCCCCACCCAGATAGCCCTCGGCCAGCCAAGGCGAACGGGCCCACACCTCCCCCAGCACGCTTCCAGGAGCGGTCCTGACCTCGATCTCGACGCCAGGAAAGGGGCGCAATCCACCGCCGTCGGCGTCCGCCGCGACGAACGACAGCTCGGTGGCGCCGTAGTACGACACGACCCGGATCCCGGCCCGTGCCGCGGCCGCCCGCCACCGGGGGTCGAGCGCCGCGCCGCCGGCCACGACCGTACGCAGCTCGCCCGGCCGGGCGAGCACGGCAGGCAACAGGTGCGGCACCAGATGCACGACCGTGGCCTGCTCGAGGAACGCGGGCAGCGATCCCGAGGGCCAGCGGCCGGGCACGACGGCCGTCGCGCCGGCGGCCAGGGCGTGCACGGCCGCGAAGGCGTACAGGGAGGACGACAGCGGACCAGGGACCAGCACGACGTCGTCGGGACCGATCCCGGTCAGCCCGTCGAGGTGCGGGAACGACGCCGTCCACGAGGCCCGCGTGCGGACCACGGCACGCGGGCGGCCCGTGCTGCCCGAGCTGAAACACGCCCACGCCAGGTCGCCGGGCGCCGCCACGTGCTCGACCGCGGGACCCGGCATGTACGGCAGCGGCGCGTCGATGAGCCCGTCCACCGCGACCGCGCCGATCATCCGCGCCCACCGCCGCCGGTCCCAGGCGTGGTCGCCCACCAGTGGTGTCGCGCCGGCCAGGTCCACGGCCAGCACGGCCACCAGCGACGCGACCGGATCGGCCACCCCGATCGCCACCGGCGACCCCCGGCCCCCGCCGTGGCGCAGCAGGTGGCGGGCGGCCCCGTTGACGCTCTGCGCGAGCTCGCCGTAGGTGAGCTCGCGCTCCGGACCGCGCAACGCGAGGTGGGCCGGGCGTGCCGCGGCGTGCCGCATGACGTGGTCGGCTACCGGCACGGGCCCACCTCAACGCTCTCGACCAGATGGGCGCCTCGCCACACCGCCTCGACCGGGTGAGCGCGGCTCAACGCATCCCACCGGCTCGCAGCCGCTCGCGGTAAACCGTCGGCACCGCGTCCGGGTAGGCCCGCTGGGTGCCCCTGACCACGGATGCGGCCAACGCCGCCTTGATCAGGTCGCCCGGCAGGAACGCGATGGCGAGCGCCGCCGTCGTGCCCAGCGACGCCCCCGTGACCATGGCCTGCACGGGAATCCCGAAGAGGTAGATCACCCCGACCCCGCCGGCCAGGCACGCCAGCACGAGCTGGACGATCCCAGGGTTGCGCCCCGCCCGCTCGACGAGCCAGCCGGTCAGCGCTGCCCCGGGGATCCAGCCGATGAGGTAGCCGGCCGAGGGCCCGGCGAAGACGCCCAGCCCGCCGCGCCCGCCGGACAGCAGCGGCAGCCCCGCGGCGACCAGCACCAGCAGCACCGCGACCGCCAGCGCGGCCCGCCAGGTGCCGAGGATCGCGCCCGCCAGCATGACGCCCAGCGTCTGCAGCGTGATCGGGACCGGGTTGCCGAAGACGTTGAACGAGCCCGGGAGCCCGAGCACCGCGATCAGCGCGGCGAACACGGCCACCCTCGCCAGATCTCCCGTGGGGAACCCGCGCTTCCTGCCTGCATTCTTCATGAGGTCGATCTCACACCAGAACGGTCTGCTTCAGGCATGGAGGTATCCCACAACTTTCCGGTCGATCGTCTGCGAGCGAACGATACCGTCACGCCGCCAGGCGCAGGGCGCGGGCCACGTCCGCGGTGGCGGCGGAGGTCTCGGTCGTGGTGCAGCCGTCGCGCAGGGAGGCGTCGAGGTCCTTCAGACCGTTGCCGCTGAGCGTGATCACCACGCGCAGGCCAGGCTCCAGCAGGCCCCGCGCGTGCCGGTCGAGCAGCCCCGCCACCCCGGCCGCCGAGGCCGGCTCGACGAAGACGCCGTCGCGGCGGGCCAGCTCCCGGTACGCCGCGAAGATCTGCTCGTCGCTCACCGCCGCGATCAGCCCGCCGGACTCCTCGCGCGCGGCGACGGCGCCGTCCCAGGTGGCGGGGCTGCCGACGCGGATCGCGCTCGCCTCGGTCCGCGGGTCGGCGACCGGCGCGCCGTGGACCAGCGGCGCCGCGCCCGCCGCCTGGAAACCCCAGATGCGCGGCAGCCCGGCGGCCAGGCCTGCCTGCTGATAGGTGCGGTAGCCGCCCCAGGTGGCGGTGATGTTGCCGCCGTTGCCTACGGGCAGGCAGTGCACGTCGGGCGCGTCGCCCAGCGCGTCCACGACCTCGTAGGCGACGGTCCGCTGTCCGGCCAGGCGCAGCTCGTTGCCGACGGAGTTGACCAGGGCGACCGGGTGGTGGCCGGCCAGCTCGCGGGCGACGCGCAGGCAGTCGTCGAAGGTGCCGTCGATCTCCACGATGCGGGCGCCGTACCGGACCGCCTGGCTGAGCTTGCCGAGTGCGATCCGGCCCTTGGGGACGAGCACGGCCGCGGTGAGGCCGGCGCGGGCGGCGTACGCGGCGGCCGAGGCGCTGGTGTTGCCGGTGGAGGCGCAGATGACGGTCTCGGCGCCGCGCTCGGCCGCCCTGCTGATCGCCACGGTCATGCCGCGGTCCTTGAACGATCCGGTCGGGTTGGCGCCTTCCACCTTCAGCCACACCTCGCAGCCGGTGAGCGAGGACAGGTACGCCGAGCGCAGCAGCGGGGTGTTGCCCTCGTTCAGCGAGACGGCCGGGGTGTCGTCGGTGACGGGCAGCCAGCGCCGGTAGCGGCTGTCGATCAAACCATGCCAGGTAGTCATGCCCGCACCGTAACATTCGTTCCGTGAATTCGCGTATACGGGGTTTGGTGTAACATTTGTCATCATGGAGAACGATCCGGTGGCGAGCCGCCTCAGCGCCGTCTACTCCGAGTTGCCGCCTGGCGAACGCGCGATCGTGCGGGTCCTGCTCGACGACTATCCGTTCGCGGCGCTGGGCTCGCTGCGGGCGCTCGCCGAGCGTGCGGGGGTCAGCCCCCCGACGGCCTCGCGGCTGTTCGACCGGCTCGGGTACGCCGGGTTCGCCGAATTCCAGGCCGCTGTCAGAGACGGGGCGCGGGACCGGTCGCGGCTGCTGGAATTCGTCACCGCGCCGGACGCCGCGACGCGTGACACTCCCTGGAGCGCGCCCGGCTCTGGCGCGGCCGAAGCCGCCGAGACGGGGCCGTCCGAGCTGGGTCGCGCCGCCGAAGACCTGCGTTTAGGGCTGGACGGCACGCTTGCGGCCCTCTCCGAGCCCCTGATCACGGCCGCGGCGGCGCTGCTGGCCGAGGCCCGCACGGTGTGGGCGCTGGGTGGGCCGCTCAGCGAGCTGGCCGCTGAATACTTGATCCGCCAGCTGGCCAGCTTGCGCTCCGGCGCTCACCGGGTGCCCGAGCCGCCGCAGGCCCGCGCCCGTACCCTGCTGGACCTGGGGCCCTCTGACGTGATCGCGGCCTACGACTTCCGTCGCTACTCCCCCGCCACCGCCCTGTTCGTGCAGGCCGCCCGCGCTCGGGGCGCGCGGCTGGTGCTCGTCACCGACGCCTGGGGGTCGCCACTGGCCCCTCAGGCGGAGGTGCTGGTCAGCCTGCCGCGCGAAGCGGCCGGGCCGATCGCGCCGCTGGCCCACGAGATCGCCGTCACCGAGCTGCTGCTCGTTGCCACGGCTGCGCGCCTGTCACCTGCCCAGCGGCTGGCCGACCTCGACGCGCTCACGCAGGGCCTGACGTGAGCCGCTTGTAGAAGAAGCTGCAGTCCCGCAGCGTTCCGTCGGGGGATCCGGCGTACTCGGGGACGATGCCGTAACGCGTCCATCCGCCGGTGAGGTAGACGTGCTCGGCGGTGCTGCCGGTCTCGGTGTCCAGGAGCAGCAGGCCGGCCCCCGCCTCCAGGGCGGCCTGCTCGGCGGTGGTCAGCAGGGCCCGCGACAGGCCCCGGCCGCGGGCCTCGCGGTGCACCATGAGCTTGACGATCTCGCCGCGGTGGCGGGCGTTGGGCTTGGCGGCCAGCGCCAGGCTGACGGTGGCGTTGATGCCGGCGCCGTCGCGGCAGACCCACACCATGAGGCGGCCGTCGGCCACGGCCGGGGCCTGTGCCCGCCACCAGGCGGCGGCCGCCTCATGGTCGAACGGCGCCAGGAAGCCCACGGAAGCGCCGTCAGCCACGGCATCGACCAGGAGATCGGCCAGGTCCTTCACGACGGCGTCGAACTCCTCGGCGGACAGGCGGTCGATGGTGTGCATACGGGATCCCTCGGCTTTCACGGCAAGACGGCGCGTACTTTTCACGGCAGGACGATGAAGAGCGCGTAACGCGCCGGGTCCGGTCCTGGGCAACGGAAGCGGGAGGCGCCCCAGAGCCGGAAGCGCAGGCAGTCGCCCGGCTCGAGAGTGTGCGCCCGGCCGTCCGCGGTGATCTCCACCGTGCCCTCCAGCACCCAGATGTGCTGCTCGAGCCCCGGCACCGGGGGTGCGTCGTAGACGATGTCCGCGCCCGCCCGCAGGACGCCCTCGACGACCTCGCCCCGCAGGCCGGGATGCGGCGGCGACACCGACCTGCGCACGAAGCCCGACTCCTCGTCCCGCCACACCGGCTGGGCCTCGCCCCGCAGCAACTGCGGCGGCTCGGACTCGACCTCGGCCAGCAGCCGCGACATCGTCCGCTCGTACACCGCACAGAGCTTGTTGAGCAGCGCCGCGGTCGGGCTGATCTCGCCGCGCTCCAGGCGCGACAGGGTCGAGCGGCTGATCGCGGCGCGGCGGGCCAGCTCGTCCAGCGACCAGCCGCGCTCGACGCGCAGCTCCGCCAGCCGTTCGGCCAGCCGGGTATCAAGCTCCTCCGCCTGTCTCATATCCGGGAATATATCCCAAATACGAGACAGAGCGCGTCGGCGGGGGCCGCGCGCAGGAAGGCGCGGGTGCCCGCACCTCGGGTGCGGGCACTGACCTGGCGGTTCCTGGGGACTACGCGCCGTTGAGCAACGGCACGAGCTGCTCCTCCTCATAGTCCAGGTGCGCCTCGAGCTCCGCGGTGAGGTGGTCCACCTCGAGCGACAGCGCCTCGGGAGCGACGTCCTCCGCGGCCAGGAGTTCCTGCAACCGCCCGAGAAGCTCCTGGACGACCGCGTGCTCCGCCCGCAACCGCTCGAGTGCCGCCGCGAGCTCCGGGTGCCGCCCTTCCAGCGCGGGGAACATGAACCCGTCCTCGCGCTCATGGTGCACGTGCAACCCCTGGCACAGGGTCAGGCAGTTGATCCGCAGCTGCGCGCCCAACCGCGGGCCCGACGCGGCGACCTCCCTGCGGATCAGCGCCAGCTCCCTGCGGAAGGCGTCGTGCAACCTCTTGAGCGCGTCGCCCATGGGCCCGGCCGGCGGCCCGCTGTCGATCGGGATGAGCGCGACCACCGGCAGGACGCGGCCCGACCTGGTCTCGTACGCGGCCCAGCCGGGATCCGCCTCCACGGCGCGGGCGAACAGGCGATCGCGTTCCTCGCCCTCCAGCGCCACCGCCTTCGCCTGATAGGTGAAGACGCCGTCCTCCACGGTGACCTGCGGGTTGGCCCGCAGGTTGTGGTACCAGGCGGGGTGCACCGGTGCGCCGCCGGCCGAGGCGATGACGAGGATGCGGTCGCCGTCGGGCAGGTAGCCGAGCGGGGTCGTACGGCGGGCGCCCGTTTTCGCGCCGACGGTGGTCAGCAGGAGCAGCCTGGCTCCTTCGAAAGGGCCGCCGACCTGGCCCCGATTGGCGCGGAATTCGTCAATGATCTGCTGGTTGAAGTCCATGGGCATGCGTGTTTTCGCTCCAGGCGGGATGGGTGTCGAGGACATGGGTAACCCGCACGGCATGCCGGAAGATACGGCGGGTCGACTACACCGCCGAAGGCATGGGACGTCGCGCGGGGACGATGCGGTCAGGCACGACCGACGGTGTGAGTGGTCACGGCGTCATCCCCCTTGATTCGGCGCCTCCATGCCGCCGCCGTCCACACGGCCGGCGCCACGCGACGCGACCGCCATTACACGATCAACCGCGAATCCTGTCAACCCGGACGGCTGGGATCGTGCGCGAGGACGGAGTCGAACCGCCAAAGCCGAAGCGTCCGGTTTACAGCCGAATGGGCTCGCCACGTGCCCAGCTCGCGCAGGCCTTTATGCGATTGTCGGCGGCCCCAGCAGGATTCGAACCTGCAACGGACCCGGCTTCGTAGGCCGGCGCTCTCTCCATTGAGCTATAGGGCCAAGCAAAAGGATGGTTCGTACCCCGTACCGGACTCGAACCGGCGATTTCCCGGTTGAAAGCCGGGCGTCCTGACCGCTAGACCAACGGGGCGTGTATTCGTACGTCCGGCGGGATTCGAACCCGCACCGTCCGGCTCCTTAGACCGGTGCCTCTGCCATTGGGCCACGGACGCTTGTGTTCCTGGCGTGGACCGACGGGATCTCGAAACCCGAACTCCTGCTTGCAAGGCAGGTGTGATGCCTTTTCACTATCAGCCCGAAGACAAAAAGAAAGGCCGCCTGGGACGTCCCCGGCGGCCTTCGGATCCTCCTCCGTGAGGATTATCCCGAGGCCGGCCCGGCGAGCGCGAGACCGGACACCGCGGCGCGGCGATAGAGACGCCGTTCCTGCTCGCGTGCGACGGCTGCGTAGCGCATGGCCTGGCCTTTCGTGACGTTCCTGCGTGTGTCGTGGACCCACGGTAGCCCGAGGCGTACCGAGAATGCCACCTATTTATTCTCGGCCCGGTGCCTTGCGGGCCGTGACACCGTTCCGTGAGCCGGGCTTTGCCCACCGCCCCGGATCGTCCGGGCGCACCGGGTTATATTTAAATATTGGGAGCAGACCATCGTCATCGGGGGTTGCGATGGTTGGAGACCTGCCGCGACGGCTCGTCGCGGAAGCCATCGGAACGATGTTGCTCGTCCTTTTCGGCGCCGGCTCGGTCGTGGCGGCGCTCGTCTTCGGCAACGGACAACTGGACTATGCCGCACTCGGCTTCATCTCGCTGTCGTTCGCCGTCATCGTCGCGATCGTCATCTACGCGTTCGGCAGCACCTCCGGGGCCCACATCAATCCCGCGGTCACCATCGCGCTCGCCGCGGGGCGCCGCTTCCCGTGGGCGGAGGTGCCGTTCTACATCGCGGCCCAGCTCGTCGGCGCGTTCGCCGGCGGGCTGCTCATCGTGGGCGGATTCGGCCGGCGGGCGATCGATCCGGGCGGTGTCGGGCTGACCAGGCTCGGCGACGGGGTGAATTACGCACAGGGCATCCTGCTGGAGGCACTCGGCACGTTCCTGCTGCTGCTCACGATCATGGCGATGGCGGTCGACCGGCGGGCGCCGGCCGGCTGGGCCGGGTTCATGATCGGACTGGCGGTGGCGGGCGAGATCTTCGTGCTCGGCCCGTCGACGAACGGCTCGGTCAACCCGGCTCGAACCTTCGGCCCTTACCTGGCCAACAGCCTGTTCGGCGGCGACACGCCCTGGGCGCAGCTCGGCGTCTACATCGCCGGGCCGGTCATCGGCGCGGTGCTGGCCGTCGTCGTGTACGACGTGGTCGCCCGCCCGGCCCGCGAGCTGCCCGAGCCGGTTGAGCAAGGGGCCGCCGGGGAGATCACGGGTGCCAAGGAACCGCAGGCCGAGGCGGCCCAGCAGGAGCTCGCAGGCCAGATTCCCGGCGCCCGCGCGCCGCCGGACGACCGGATCAGGGACCGTGTGGGGCACGCTCGCCGACGTTGGCATCTCGGCCGGAGGGGGTGATCCATGAGCCCGTGAACGACCATATGTCCGTCACTTCCGAGCGAGGGAGAGATCGCCATGCCTGGCAATAGGGGAGTCGCATACGAAGGCCCAGGCAAGGTCGAGGTACGTGAGACCGACTATCCCGAATTCGAGCTCAAGGACGGCCCCGGGGTGAACCCGGCCAACGTCGGTCGCAAGCTGCCGCACGCCGCGATACTCAAGACGGTCGCGACGAACATCTGCGGCAGCGACCAGCACATGGTCCGCGGCCGTACCACGGCGCCCCAGGGCCTCGTCCTCGGCCACGAGATCACCGGTGAGGTCGTCGAGACCGGCCCCGATGTGGAGTACATCAAGACCGGCGACCTCGTGTCCGTGCCGTTCAACATCGCCTGCGGCCGCTGCCGCAACTGCAAGGAGGGCAAGACCGGAGTCTGCGAGAACGTCAACCCGGACCGGCCCGGCTCGGCGTACGGCTACGTCGACATGGGCGGCTGGGTCGGCGGGCAGGCCGACTACGTCCTTGTCCCCTACGCCGACTGGAACCTGCTGAAGTTTCCCGACAAGGACCGGGCGATGGAGAAGATCCTCGACCTGGCCATGCTCGCGGACATCTTCCCGACCGGGTTCCACGGCTGCGTGAGCGCGGGGGTGCAGCCGGGCTCGACCGTCTACATCGCCGGCGCCGGCCCGGTCGGGCTGGCCGCGGCCGCCTCGGCGTTCCTGCTCGGGGCCGCCGTTGTCATCGTCGCGGACCTGAACAAGGAGCGGCTTGACCAGGCGCACAGCTTCGGCTGCGAGACCATCAACGTCGCCCTGGGCGATCCGAAGGAGCAGATCCTGCACATTCTCGGCGAACCGGAAGTGGACTGTGCCGTCGACGCGGTCGGCTTCGAGGCACGCGGTCACGGCCACGAGTCGGAGGTGGAGCGTCCCGCCACCGTGCTCAACTCGCTCATGGACGTCACCAGGGCGGGTGGCGCGCTCGGCATCCCCGGCCTGTACGTGACGGGCGACCCGGGTGCGGCGGACGAGGCCGCCAGGCAGGGGTCGCTGTCCATCCGGATCGGTCTCGGCTGGGCGAAGTCGCACAGCTTCGTCACCGGTCAGTGCCCGGTCATGCGGTACAACCGCCAGCTCATGATGGCGATCCTGCACGACCGGGTGCAGATCGCGAAGGCGGTCAACGCCACACCGATTCCGCTCGACCAGGCGCCGCGGGGATACCACGAATTCGACGAGGGGGCTGCCCGCAAGTACGTGCTCGATCCGCACGGCATGCTCAGCAGAACGTCCTGACCACGCTGCCGGAGGCCGTCGGCTACCCGGCGGCCTCCGGCTCGTCGAACGGCGGCGCGGCCGGACGCATGACGATACGTCTCGTCTCGTTGGCGTGTTAGGATGCTCGCTATGCCTAAGCAGCCCGACCCCGCTCGCCGCAACGAGCGATCCCGGCAGGCCATCCTCGCCGCCGCCCGCGAGCTGGTCTCCGAGGTGGGATACGCCAAGCTGTCGATCGAGGCCATCGCCGCGCGGGCCGGTGTGGGCAAGCAGACGATCTACCGATGGTGGCCCTCCAAGGGGGCGGTGGTCTTCGACTCGTTCCTGGCGCTGAGCGAGGCAGGCCCAGAGGACAGCATGGCGCTGCCCGACACGGGCGACATCGAGGCCGACCTCAAGGTCGTGATGCGCGCGACGGTGGCCGAATTCGCCGATCCGGCGTTCGAGGCGCCGATCCGGGCGCTCAACACCGAGATCATCAACGATCCGAGCCTCGCCGCCCAATACCGCGAGAAGCTGGCCGGTCCGGTCGACGAGGCCAAGAAGGCCCGGTTGCGCACCGCGCAACGCGCCGGGCAGATCACCGCCGACGCCGACCTCGACCTGGCGCTGGAGCTGCTGTACGCCCCCCTCTACCAGCGGTGGCTGCTCCGCTCCGGCCCGCTGACCCCCGAATACGCCGACGCGCTCGTCGACCTGTTCCTCAAGGCCATGAGACCCCCGATGTGACCGTGACGTGACGTCAACGTCTTTACTGGTGGCATGCGGATCGGAGAGCTCGCCGCGCTGCTCGGGGTGTCGACCCGGACGGTGCGCTACTACCACCACCAGGGCATCCTGCCCGAGCCGCCCCGCCTGGCCAACGGCTATCGCGAGTACGGCATGCGTGACGCCGTCGCCCTGGCCCGCGTCCGCCGCCTCGTCGCGCTCGGGCTGAGCCTGGACGAGGCGCGCGACGTCATCGCCGAGGACCGCTCAAGGGAGCTGACCGAGATCCTCGCCGAGATCGACGCCGACCTGGCCAGGCAGGAGCAGGAGATCCGGGACCGGCGGCAGCGCCTGGCCGAGGTGCTGCGGCAGGCCGAGGCCGGGACGTTGGGCCCGGAGGCCACCGCCTCTCCCGACCTGCTGGCTTTCCTGAAGACGGTCGACCTGCCCGCGTCGAAGGCGGCGGCATGGGATCGTGAGCTCCTGGAGCTGATGGACACCGTGGCGGCGGCGCCCGAGCGGGAACGCGCGTTCGCCCTGTTCGGCACCCTCGCCGCCGATCCCGAGGTGACGGCGCGCGGGCGCGAGTTCTATCGCAGGCTCGACGAGTTGGCCGACGTCGAGCCGGACGATCCGAGGATCGCGCCCCTGGCGGAGATGGTCGCCGCGTACAGCGTGCGGCACATGCTGCCCGACGGCGGAACGGCCGGGCGGGAGTGGGGCGTCGAGACGGTGGAGCCGTTCCTCGAGGGGCTCGCCCCCGCCCAGGCGCAGGTGATAAGGCAGGCGATCAGGCTCATCACCGAGGAAACGGGGCCCGCATCCGCGGATCCACCTTGATCTCGAGCCCGGCCTCCTGCGCCCGACATACCGCGGACATACCGGGAACCCCTACTTTGGCGTGCATGTATCCCTCGTGGCGGCGGCTCGCCGTCCTTATTCTGTTCGCCGCGTTCCTGGTGCCGGTCCCTCCGGCCGCCGCGGCGGCGTTGTCCGATGCGGGCTTCTTCGGCAGGTGGAGCGCCGGCGCCTGGACGGTGGGGCCGCGACTGAACTACGCGCACGCGGGCCTGGGGCCCGTGGAGAGCGCGGTGAAGGCGGGCGACTACGCGCTGGCCAAACAGCGGCTGCTGGACTACTACCGCGCGCGCCCGGCCATCGAGGCGGGCGGCTTCTCGCACACCACCTGGCCGGGCGCACTCGAGCTGACCGCCAGCCACATCTGGACGCTGGGATCGGGCGAGGCCTACATCAAGACGCTGACCTTCGGCCCGGGGGAAAAGACGGTCACGGCAGACGTCACGAGCAGCATCACCAGCGGCAAGCCCGGATTCTTCCTGATGAGCCGCTACAAGGACGCGGTCATCGCCCTCATCAACAGCAGGAGCAAGGGGTCGGGCAAGCCCACCCTCCGCCTGACCCTTGCCGACGGGTCGGTGAAGACCCTTCACCCCACGCACGACACCTACATCTGGGCGGCCCACCCGGGCAGCGTGTACGGCGCCAAGTACTACATGCAGGTCAGCGACCAGGGCACGGGGCCGTTCACCGGCGAGACGCGCAAGGCGTACCTGCGGTTCGACCTCGGCGGCGTCACCGGCGTGAAGAAAGCGGAGCTGACGCTGACCGGCACGGCCGACACCGCGAAGGACATCATGCTGTACGGCAACGCCGAGACCTTCGACGAGGCGACCCGCACCTGGTCCAACACCGTGCAGAACACGTTCTCCTGGGAGGGCGACCCGGGCGGCTTCGATTGGAAGCTCCCCGGCGGTGCCGACAATGAGAATCGCATCGCCGACGACGAGTTTCTCTACCAGCTGCCCCGCTTCTTCTTCGCCGGCCCGCTGGCCCTGGAGTACCAGAAGACGGGCAACGAGCAGTACGCCCGCACGCTCATCGGCCTGATGACCGACTTCATCAAGGACGCCGACGCCTACGACGCCGATCAGGGCGCCGGTTCCTACCCGGGCAACCTGCACGCCGCGCGGCGCCTGCACAACTGGATCGCGGCCTACGAGATCCTGCGCAAGAGCCCGTCGCTGACCGCTGACGCCAACGCCGCGATCCTCAAGACGATGAACCGGGCGGGCCTGTACCTGCAGGAGAACGTCAACGGCACGCCGAACAAGATGCAGTCGCAGAAGATCACGCTGCTGCACAACTCCCTCTACTTCCCGGAGTTCCGCGCGGCGCCGGCGTGGCGGACCAACGCCGCCAACTTCCTCTCGGCCCAGCTCAACGACTCGACCTACGCCGACGGCGGCTACAAGGAATCCACGGACGCCTACCTGCGGGGCTACCTCAGCCAGTACGTGGACGTCGTCGCCTACATGCAGCGCAACGGCATCGCGTTCACCGCCACCGCCAAGCTGCGACAGTTGGCCCGCTTCCTCATGGACCAGAGCTATCCCAGTGGATACGGCCCGGCCTACGGCGACAGCGACTCCCTCGACCTGCGCAGCACTCTCAGGAAGCTGGGCCAGCTGCTCAACGACCCCGAACTCCTCTACGTCGGCACCTCCGGCACGTCGGGCGAGAAGCCGGCGCACACCTCCGTCCTCTACCCGGACACCCGGGTCGCGGTCTCCCGCTCCGGCTGGACCGCCGACGACTCCCACCTCCGGATCAACGCCGACCGCGGCAACCACAGCCACCCGGACGAGCTGGCGATCACCGCTTATGCATACGGCCGGCCACTCCTGCCCGACATGGGCACCTTCACCTACAGCACGGACGCCCACGCGCAATGGCTGCGGAAAACCACGGAGGCGCACAACACGATCGAGATCGACGACAAGCCGCAGGTCTCGACGGCGGCGGGCGGGATCTCGCATCTGATCACCAACCCCGCCTTCGACCTGATCGGCGCGAATACCGAGAGCTCCGCCGGTGTTCGCCACGAGCGATCCGTCCTGTCGCTGCACTCGGGCCTGTGGGTCGTCTCCGACCGGCTCAAGCCGGTGGACACCGCCGCCACGCACCGCTACGAGCAGAACTGGCACTTCGCCTCGGACGCCAAGCCCTCGATCCGCTCCGGGACGGAGGCCACGACCACCGCCTTCGCGACGGGTGCGAACCTCACGATCGTCCCCGCCGACCCGGCCGAGGTCGCCTCCACCCTGGGCGACGGCTACTACGCACCGCGGTTCTACTCGGTGGAGAACGCGAAGTACGCCTCCTACGTCAAGACGAACGCCACCGGCCAGAAAACCTTCGACACCCTCCTGGTGCCGTCCAAGGGCGCGGCCGACACGTCCGTGACGGTGGAACGTCTCCCCGTGGGCACCATCCCGTCGTACCAGGTGACAGCCCTCAGCTTGAACGGCGGCGCAGGGGTCTACTACAAGTCCTGGACCACGAAGGCGCCGCGCGCGTTCGGGTCCTACACCTTCGACGGCAAGCTGCTCTACGCCGACGCCGGGTCGATCGTGATGGTGGACGGCTCGTCGGTCGAACGTGCCGGCGCGACCCTGGTCAAGGCGCCGGCCGCGGTCAAGGACCTGGCCGTGACCTTCGGCGGGGACGGCACCGTACGCATCGACGGCAGCGGGCTGACCGCGAGCACCGACCCGGCCACGGCCATCGCGATCGCGGCGCCGAATGCCGCCAAAGTGATCCTCAATGGCAAGGTCGTTCCCTTCGAACGTGCGGGCGCGCTCATCTACGCGGCCGCCTGAAGGAGAACTCCGGCCCGGATCGTCGCGCTGCCCGACCTGCGGTAGGCGTCCGCCGGCGCGCCGGCGGACGCCTACCCCCCGCGCCCCTGCTCCACGACTCCCCAGGAGGCGCGGGCAGGGGCACGGAAGGCGGCACACGCAGCGCGGCCAGGGCCCAAGGGTGGGCGACGCGCTATGCGCCGTGGATCAGACCACCGCCCCGGTGCCCGTACGGTCGCGTGGCGCGGTGCGCCTGGCCGGCGGAGCGGGTGGGCGGCGGTCGAACCGGGCCAGCACGACGGCCGCCGGACCGGCCACGAACGCCGACGACAGCGTCCCCATGACGATCCCGGCCACCAGCGCCATGGCGAAGTCCCGCAGCGAGTCCCCACCGAAGACCATCAACGCCACCAGGATGAACAACGCGCCCAGCCCGGTGTTGACCGTCCGCGGCAACGTCTGCACGATCGCCCCGTCGACCGCCGCCGCCAACCCCCGCCGGGAGGTCCACAACTCCCGCACCCGGTCGAACACCACGACCTTGTCGTTGACCGAATACCCGACGATCGTCAGCATCGCCGCCACGAAGATCCCGTCGATCGGCTTGCCCAGCCACGCGAACAACCCGACCACGACGGTCACGTCCACCAGCAGTGCCAGCACCGCCGCCGCCCCGAACGTCCACCGGAACCGGACCGCCAGATACACCAGCTGCATGGCCACGGCCACCCCGAGCGCGACGAGGGCGTTACGCCGTAGCTCCTCGCCCAGGCTGGGCCCGATGAACTCCTCGCGCGTCTTGCTCACCTCGCCCCCGTGAGGCTCCAGTGCCTGCTCGATCCGGGCCACCTCCTCCAGCCCGAGCCGCGCCGCCCGTACCGTGACACCGTCGTCCGTGGACTGGACCACCGCCGCGGGGAACCCGGCCCGTGCGACCGCCTGCCCGGCGACGTCGGCGGGGACCGGCTTGGACGTGGCGAACTCCACGAGCCGCCCGCCGGTGAACTCCACGCCGACGTTCAGCCCGCGAACCAGCAACCCGGCCACGGCCACCACCGCCAGCCCGCCGGCGATCGCCAGCCACACCCTCCTGGCGGCCATGAGCCGCGGCTTCCTGCGCGCCAGCCAGGTCCTGACCACCCCCTGCGAGGCCAGCCCGGACGCGCGCGGCCCGATCCTGCCGATGACGCCCTGGACGAGCACACGGGTGATCAGCATGGCGGAGATCAGCGAGGCCAGCACGCCGATCGCCAGCGTCACGCCGAAGCCCTTGACCGGTCCCGAGGCCAGCCAGAACAGCAGCCCGGCCGCGATCAGGGTGGTGACGTTGGAGTCGGCGATCGCGCTCCACGCGTTCTTGAACCCCAGGTCCAAGGCCCGCCTCAACCCGCGCCGGGAGTCGTGCTCCTCCCTGGCCCGCTCGAAAACCAGCACGTTGGCGTCGATGGCCATGCCGATCGCCAGCACGAACCCGGCCAGCCCCGGCAGCGTGAACGTCGCCCCCATCGCCACCAGCGCCGCGTACGAGATCAGCCCGTAGCAGGCCAGCGCCACCGCCGCGAGCAGCCCGGACAACCGGTAGACCGCCACGATGAACACCGCCGTCAGTACGAGCCCGGCCACCGCCGCCTTGGCGCTCGCGTCGATGGCCGCCGCGCCGAGCGTCGGTCCGACCGTACGCTGCTCTACCAGGGCCAGCGGGACGGGCAGCGCCCCGCCCTTGATGAGCACGGCCAGATCGCGGGCCTCCTCGTGGGTGAACGACCCGGTGATGTCCGCGCGGGCGCCCGGGATGCCGGTACGGCACGGGATCGACGGGTCCAGCGGTGGCGAGGAGATGATCTCCGCGTCGAGCACGATGGCGATCCTGCGTCGGGGATCGCCCTGCGGCTCGCACGCCGCCGCCCCGGTCAGCCGCTGCCAGGCGTCGGCGTCGCGGAAGTCGATGGTCACCCACCAGCCGGGACCACGCTGGGGATCGCTCTGCTCGACCGCATCGGCCACGCCGTCGCCGGTGATGGCCGCGGGACCGAGCGTGAGCGGTTCGCCGTTCTCGTCGCGTCCCCCTGAAGGATCGCCGGCGCCGAGGACAGGATGGAAGGCCAGCTGCGCGGTCCGGCCGATCACCTCGGCCGCCTGGCGCGGGTCGAGTACGCCGGGCAGCTCGACGATGATCCGTTTCTCGCCGGAGCGGACCAGGCTGGGATCGACCACGCCGAGCGCGTCCGCCCGCTGGCGGAGCACGTCGAGTGCGCGGTCGGTGGCCGCCGCGTCGGCCTTGACGGTCGGCGAGTTCTTCGCCTCGAACACGAGCTGGGTGCCGCCGCGCAGGTCCAGGCCCAGGCGCGGCGCAGTGGTGAGGGCAAGTGCTAATGAGATCGCGATGACGGCGAGCGCCGCCACCGCACGCCAAACAGGCGCACGGTACATGAAGCCTCCACAGGCTCAGATGTGCAGAAAAGGGAGTCTCAGAACCCTGTGGAGGGAGGCCCACGCGCCGGCGCCGCAGCGGGCCGGCGGCCGGCCGGAGCGTCCGTGCCGGGACGCGCGACGACGGCGGCCCACGTGGCCGTCGGGTACGGAAGGCCGGACGGGAGCACGGCGGTCCCGGCCGGACCCGCCAGGCCGAGCAGGCCGTGCCGGACCTGCATCGCGGTGTGGCGGTAGGGCTCCTGCCCCAGCCCTTGCTGCTCCTGCGCCCGCCAGGCCGCCACCACGTGCGGGGTCGCGCCGTGGTGCGGGGCGGGCTGGGCGTGGGAGGTCGCGGGCAGGAACCAGGACAGCAGGAGGAGCAACGCGGCAGACAGCCTGGTCCGCACCGTCCCCTCCCCCTATCGCCCTGCCCCCACCGTAGCGCGCCGGAGCGGCCGGGAAGAGTGGAGCCGGCCTTCTCGCCGGACGATCAGGACGACCTTTGCGGGGAGTCCTGATCGAGGGGCCGCGAGCCGGGGTGCGAGGAGGCACGGGCCAGGACGTCGCGGATGAGGGTGACCACCTCGCCGGGGGTGAACTCCATCGCGTTGTCGCCGACGCTGATCTCGAAGCTGCATCGGCCGGGGTCCGGCGCGGACCGAACGCGGCCCCAGAGCTGGATGCCGCGTTCGCTGAGGATCTGCTCGCCGGCCTGCTCGACGGCGCGCCGAGAGGCCGGGAGATGGATGTGGAACAGCGGCGTCTGCGGAGGGTCGGGGTAGGCATGGGCGGCGCCGTCGGCGTTGATCGCGGCGGCGATGGCGATGGCGTGGTCGCGGTAGGCGGGCATCCGCGAGGCCAGCGTGTCCAGGCCGACCAGGGCGGCCAGGGCGAGTGGCCAGGCGTCGCGGATGCCGCCGCCGAGCCTCTGGCGCCAGACTCTCGCGGCGTTCACCGTGGCGGCATCGGAGGCGAGCACTGCGCCGCGCACGCCCTGCAAGCTCTTGTAGAGCGAGACGTACACCGTGTCGAACAATGCGGCGATCTCGTCGAAGGGCCGACCGTAGTAGGTCTGGGCCTCCCAGAGCCGGGCGCCGTCCAGGTGCGCGGCGGCCCCGCTCGCCCGTACGAACGCCACCTGCTCACACAGGTCGGGCCACTCCGGAAGCAGCCCACCTATGTCCCGCTGCGGCAGCTCCCAGACCGCCGCGGCGAGCGGCTCGCCGATCGCCGCCAGATCGTCGGCGGTCATCAGCTCGTGCGGGTCGCCGGTGCGGCGCAACCGCAGCCCGTGGACGGCGTTGTAGCCCTGCTCCTCCCACACCTCCAGATGAGACTGCGGGTGGGCGGCGAAGGTACGGCGTCCGCGCCGGTCGGCGTGCAGGCGCAACGCGACCTGCTGGGCCATCGTCCCGCTGGGGAAGAACAGGGCGCTCTCCTTGCCGAGCAGGTCGGCCAGCCGCCGCTCCAGCACCGCCACGGGGCCGTCGGGACCATCCGCCGGGGTGTCGTCGTCCACCAGTGCCAGCATCTGTTCCAGCATCAGGCGCGGTGTGCGACGGATCGGCGCGTGCAG
Source organism: Nonomuraea sp. 3N208 (assembly GCF_052245935.1). Taxonomy (NCBI): domain Bacteria; kingdom Bacillati; phylum Actinomycetota; class Actinomycetes; order Streptosporangiales; family Streptosporangiaceae; genus Nonomuraea; species Nonomuraea sp. 3N208. Next base: position 43,521 of record NZ_JBQQBR010000065.1, read on the forward strand.
GAACAGTGACCGCCGTACAGCCGCGGTGGTGTCGGGCATATGCGTCCCCTTTGTTCTTGCAATATATGTGCATCAATTGCCAAAACCTTACCAGGGTTGGGTATGTTCGGGCAGCGGCCTGAGACCGGTGTTACTGAGTGCCCATCAAACGGCTCTCCCACGCCCAGGATGCGATCTGGACACGGTTGCGTACGCCGAGCTTGTGCTGGATGGCGGAGACGTGACCTTTGACCGTGCTGAGCGAGATGAACAGCTCGGCGGCGATCTCCTGGTTGGTGCGGCCCCTGGCGATCGCCCGGACCACCTCGACCTCCCGCTCGGACAGCGGCTGCGCGGGCCGGCGGGCGGACGGCGTCCCGCCGGGCGTCACGTGGCGCAACAGCCGCAGCGTGATCGACGGCGAGATCAGCGCGTCGCCCGCGCTCGCCGCCCGCACGGCCTCCACGAGCAGGGCCGGTCCCGCGTCCTTCAACACGAAACCGACGGCGCCGGCGCGCAGCGCGCCGTAGACGTACTCGTCGAGGTCGAAGGTGGTCACCACGACCACCCGCAGCGGGGCCGGCACACCGGGCCCGGCCAGGGCGCGGGTGACCTCGATGCCGTCCGCACGCGGCATCTGGACGTCCACCAGGCACACGTCCGGACGCAGCCGCCGAGCCAGGGCGATCGCCTCGTCGCCATCGCCGGCCTCGGCCACGACGCTGATGTCGGGCTGGTCCTCGAGGATGACCCGCAGACTGGCGCGGACCATCGCCTGGTCGTCGGCCAGCAGGACGCTGATCGTCATCGGCGGTCCACCGCCTGGAGCTCGGCCGGCAGCAGTCTCGTCGTCATCGGACCTCCCGCTTGTCCGGCAGGGGAAGGGTGGCGAGCACGGACCAGCCGTTGCCTGGACGCGGTCCCGCGTGCAGCGTGCCGCCCAGGGCCTCCAGGCGTTCCCGCATGCCGAGCAGACCGAAGCCGCATGGGCGGTAGGGGCTGGCGGAGGCCGGCGGCCCGTCATCGGCGATCACGACCGTGACGGCGTCGTGCTGGCGGGTGACGGTGACCTGGACGGAGCGGGCGTGCGGGGCGTGGCGGGAGACGTTCGTCAGCGACTCCTGGACGACCCGGTAGACGGTGCTGGCCACTTCGGGCGGCCAGGCCGGCTCGTCGTCATCGTCGTCGGGCAGGCGTAGGTGCACGGCGGGGCCGTCGAAACGTTCGACCAGGTCGGCGAGGCTTTCCTGGCCGGGCGTGGGCGGGTCGCCGGCTTCACGCAGCAGGCCGACGAGGCGGCGCGTGGCGGCCAGCGCGTCGGAGCCGGCGGCCTCGATGCCGGACAGGGAACCGTCCAGGCGTTGGGGCTGCTTGCGGGCGAGCACCTGGGCGGCCTGGGCCTGCAGGACGATGCCAGTGACATGGTGGGCGACGACGTCGTGCAGTTCTCTGGCGAGTTGAAGGCGCTCGTGGCGGCGTACGTCCTCGGCCATGGTGCGGCGGCGAGCGGCGAGCAGCCGCGAGCTCAGTCCGATCGTCACCGCGCCGAGCCATCCGGCGACGTTCAGCATCGTCACGGGCGGGAGGACGGTCTGGGTCAGGTTGCCGGTGAGCAGGCTGCCGGCGGCCACCGCGAGCCCTCCGGCCGCGACCGCGCCCGCAGTGAGGGCCGGGAGCTCCGCGACCGCCGAGCCCACCAGCACCGCCAGGGCGAGGGTCATGGCCGGGCCCGGCTCGGCCGGCAGATCGGCGAACGTGGCGACCAGCACGGCCGCCGCCGCCACGGCTAGGCCCGCGACCGCCGTCCACCTGCGGCTGCGCCGACGCGCCAGGGCCAGCCCGCACACCACCGTCCCGGCCGCGCACCCGAACTGCCAGTAGTCGCCGCCCCAGGTGTGGGCGATCTGGTAGGCCACGAAAGCCAGCAGCCCGGCGAGCGCCGTCCCGAGGACGGCGTCGGCCGCGGCACGGGCGCGCCCGGTCAGTCGATCCCGGACATTCACGCCGCCCAGGCTAGGCGGGCGGCACCCGCCCGATGAACCGGCCGAAAGTACGATCCGGGCCGCCGCGAACCCTGCTTTCAACCTGTGCGGGGTCCTGATCGCCAACGTCGGGGACGCCGCCGTGGCGGCCGAGCCGGCCGGCTGCTCGACTCCGCCGGGCAGCGCGCCCCCGGCCCCGCCTGCTCCTGCTCCTGCTGCGCAGGCTCCTGGTACTGCTCGCCAACGGCCTGGCCCATCGGCCGGATCGAGCGGGCCGTCCGGGGACCGGCCGTGCTGTGCCTGGCCTTCGGGGTGTCGCGCCGCTGGGCCGGTTGCCGCTGACCAACTACCTGACCGCGACGGTCCTCGTCCTGCCGATCGCCCGCGCCGTGGGACTTCGCCGGTCGCACGCACAGCAGGGCCACGATGTCGGTCGGGTCGCTGTGGTAGCCGAGGCGCCCGCTGTGCTCGTAGCTCTTGGTGCGTGCCTGCGCCGGGTCGGCGCCCGTGTCCCGTACGTGCATGAGGGGCGCCTTGCCCGGGCCCTGCGGGACGATGCCGCCGACGTGGCAGCCGAGCCCGAGCGCGGCGATCCCGCACTGACGCTCGCTCATCCCGCCCGTCGGCAACCCCTGGACCAGCACGAATCCGCGGCCGTCCACGAGCTCCTCACGCACCCGCCGCAGGACGGGGCCGAGCGTCGGCAGTGGGAAGCCCTCCTGGGTGATCTCGCCCGCCGACTGCGCCGCGCGCACGGCCGCGAGCACTTCCTGCCGGTGCTCTTCGTCGAGCGGGATCCGCCAGGCGTCGCTGTCGCGGATCTCCGCGCTCAGCCACTCCCCCGGCCCCAGCGCCTGTGCGACCGTCATCGTCCACGCACCACCTCTCCGCCATCGATCTTTGGGCTCACCATGACGCCCGCCGGCGCCCATCGCGCCCCCTCATCGCCCACGGCGGAACGTCTTCACCCACGGCGGAAGCGCCGTCAGGCCAGCGAGTCGATCCAGCGTTCGAGGCGGTGGCCCTCCGTCGCCATGAGGTCGGGGTCGCGGAAGGTGTTGGTCAGCAGGGAGATGCCCTGGTACGCGGCCATGAGGGCGATCGCGAGCTCGCGCCCGTCGTCGCGCCCCATGGCGGCGAACTGCCGCTCCATCCAGTCGACCAGCTCCCCCATGACCTTGGCGATCGCGCGGTCGAGGCCGTCGTCGCGTTTGTCGAGCTCGGAGGCGAGGGTGCCGGTGGGGCAGCCGTACTTGGCCGCGAGGTCGCGTTGCTCGATCCACCCGTGCACCAGGGCCTTGAGCCGCTCCTGCGGGGTGGGGAGCTGCTCGAGCCGGGCGATCATGGACTCGAGCTCGCGACCGTGGGCGGCGATGGCGGCCTCGATGAGCTGGTCCTTGGTCTTGAAGTAGTAGTAGACGTTGCCCACCGGAACGTCGGCCGCGCGGGCGATGTCGGCGAGCGTCGTCTTCTCGACTCCCTGCTCGTGCAGCACCCGCACGGCGGCGCCGGCCAGGCGATCGCGCTTCCCCGAGCGTGTTGAGTTAGCCACCTGACTCACTATAGACAGGCGCCTCGCTTGCCCGCTATGGTCCTCGAAGTAAGTCAGCCAACTAACTAACTCTGCGAGGTACAACCATGATCGTTGTCACGGGTGCGACGGGCAAGGTCGGCGGAGAGCTGGCCCGGCTGCTCGCCGCCGCGGGCGAGCAGGTGACCGCGGTCTCCAGGAGATCCGCGCCGCTTCCTGTGGGTGTCCGGCACAGCGCGGCCGACCTGGGCGAGCCGGCCGGTTTGAAGGCCGCATTCGACGGCGCCGACGCGTTGTTCCTGCTCGTCGCCGGGCAGGAACCGCAGGCAGTCCTGGAGGCCGCCGCGGCGGGCGGGATCCGGCGGGTCGTCCTGCTCTCGTCTCAGGGTGCCGGGACCCGGCCGGACGTGTACGGCCACCCCGTGGCGTTCGAGGAGGCCGTCCGCGGGTCGGGGCTGGAGTGGACGATCCTGCGGCCGGGCGGCTTCGACTCCAACGCCCTGGCCTGGGCCGAGCCGATCCGCGCCCACCGTACGGCCGCCGCGCCGTTCGGCGACATCGCCCTGCCGACCGTCGACCCGGCCGACCTCGCCGAGGTCGGGGCCGTGGTGCTGCGGGAGGACGGGCACGCCGGGCGTACGTACACGCTGACCGGGCCGCGGGCGGTCACCCCGCGCGAGCGTGCCGCCGCGATCGGAGCGGCGCTGGGCGAGGAGGTGCGGTTCGTGGAGCAGACCCGGGAGGAGGCACGCCAGCAGATGCTGCAGTTCATGCCGGAGCCGGTCGTCGAGGGCACCCTCGCCATCCTGGGCACACCGACCCCCGCCGAGCAGCAGGTCAGCGCGGATGTGGAGCGGATCCTGGGACGTGCGCCGCGCACCTTCGCCGACTGGGCCGCCCGCAACGTCGCGGCCTACCGCTGACATGAAGGACCTGACCGGCTCGGCGGAGTCCTTCCTGGCCGAGCCGCGCGTGGCCACGCTCACGACTCTGCGGCCCGACGGATCCCCGCACGTTGTGGCCGTGCGCTTCACCTGGGACGGTGCCGCCGGCGTGGCCCGCGTGCTGACCGTCGCAGCCTCACGCAAGGCCCGCAACCTGGTGCGGGGCGGCCGCGCCGCGCTCTGCCAGGTCGAGGGGTTCCGCTGGGTCACCCTCGAAGGCGCCACCACGGTGTCCGACGATCCGCGCCGGGTGGCAGAGGCCGCCCGCCGCTACAGCCGACGCTACGGTTCGCCGCCGCCCGCGCCGCCCGGCCGGGTCGTGATCGAGATCGCGGTGGACCGCGTCATGACACTCAACACCTGAACAGGACCTGAAAAATGCCCATTCAGAACGTGCTCGATTCCACCATGTCCTACCGCGAGCTCGGCGCCGGCGCGCCGATCGTCTTCCTGCACGGCAACCCGACCTCCTCGCACCTGTGGCGCAACGTCCTGCCCGCCATCGGGCACGGCCGCCGCCTGGCCCCCGACCTGATCGGCATGGGCGAGTCGGGCAAGCCCGCCATCGACTACACCTTCGACGACCACGGCCGCTATCTGGACGCCTGGTTCGACGCCCTCGACCTCGACGACGTGGTGCTCGTCGGCCACGACTGGGGCGGCGCGCTGGCCTTCGACTGGGCCGCCCGCCACCCGGACCGGGTACGCGGGATCGCCTTCACCGAGGCCATCGTCAAGCCGATGAGCTGGGAAGAGCTCCCCGAGGGCGGCCGCGACCTGTTCAGGGCGATCAAGACCGAGGGTGTGGGAGAGTCCATGATCCTCGACGACAACGCCTTCCTCCTGGAAGGGCTGCCCAACTCGGTCGCCACGCCGCTCGCCGAGCACGACGTGGCCGCGTACGCGCGGCCGTACCCAACCAGGGAGAGTCGCCTGCCGGTGCTGCGCTGGGCTCGCTCGTTGCCGCTGGGCGGGGAGCCGGCCGACGTCGTGGCCTGGATCGAGGCGTTCGGCCGGTGGCTGGCGGCCAGCGTGGAGGTGCCGAAGCTGCTGATCGGCTTCCGTCCCGGCCCCGGCACGATGTGGACGGACGAGACCCTTGCCTGGTGCGCGGCGAACGTGGCGTCACTCGAGATCGTTCAGCACGAGGAGATCGCCGGGCACCACACCCCGGAGGACCATCCCCTGGCCATCGCGGCGGCCGTGGCGGAGTGGATGGCCAAGCACCGCCTGAGCTAACCGGCCAGCTGGAAGTGCCAGACGACCAACGAGGGCGTTCCACCGATGGCCGCCCGCGCCGCCTCGGGCGCCAGGTCGCTCAGGACCCACGGCCAGACGTCCCACGGTCCCAGCGTGTCCGTCGCGGCCGGCGCGGGCCCGTCCGCAGGCGGGATCAAGGGCTCCTCGCAGCGCCTCACCTGGAGTCCGGCCGCCAGGGCGGCGCGGACGTAGTCGCCGATGAGGTGGCGATGGGTGGCCAGCCGCGCCGGTCGCCCGTCGTGCAGGCGTATGGGCGGGACGATGCCTCGCGCCACCCCTTCGGGATGGATGTCCGACGTGATCACATGCCCGCCCGGCCGCAGCACTCTGGCGAACTCGGCGAGCACCGGATCCAGCGCAGGCACGTGCGTCAGCGCCAGCGAGCAGACCACCAGGTCGACCGAGTCGTCGGGCACGGGAAGGCGGCACAGGTCGCCGTGGAGGAACTCGACGTGCGGCACCCGCTCGCGCGCCCGGCCGAGCATGTCGGGCGAGCTGTCCACGCCGCGGACGCGATGCCCGCGCTCCGTCAGGAACGCCGCCATCCGGCCGGTACCGCAGGCGGCGTCCAGTGCGTCGCCCGCGGGCAGCGCGCCGACGATCTCTCCGATGATCGGCTCGTCGATGTCGAACGTCGAGTTGCCGTCGTCGTACGTCTTCGACCACATCTGGTAGCCATCGACCGTGTCCACGCGGGCCACCTCCACGCCGGCGTCCGCCAGGGACTCGTCGTCGAGGAGCTTGCGGATCTCGGCGAGGCGGGCGTCGACGAACTTCCTGTCATATTCGCCGGTGAACGAACGCAACAGCGCGAGGCCTTCCAGGCCGAGGACGTAGGCCAGGGGATGTTCGTAGATCACCGGCGTCACGCTAGTGCCGCGTCAGGCCACGTTCGCCCTGTTGACGATCTTCCGTAGGCGGGGGTTGTCGGTGTTGCGGTTTCGCCAGGCGATGTAGCGGCGGATCATGCTGCCCTGCTCGCGGTGGCTGGCATG
>NZ_JBQQBR010000066.1:0-47248 GCF_052245935.1 Nonomuraea sp. 3N208
CCATGCCAGCCACCGCGAGCAGGGCAGCATGATCCGCCGCTACATCGCCTGGCGAAACCGCAACACCGACAACCCCCGCCTACGGAAGATCGTCAACAGGGCGAACGTGGCCTGACGCGGCACTAGCATGATCAGGCATGGTCGCTTCCGCCCCACCATCAGCCCGTATGCGAGCAGATGGGCTGCGCGGCCAGGCGATAGATAAGGCAGTCAGCCCGCGGCAGGTCGCGTCACGTCAGCGGCCATCGTGACGGCGCGGATCAGATCGGCGGTGCGGGCGACGGCGGCGGCCGGGCCGCGCTCGCCGCGGAGAACCTCCTCGATCATGACCTGGAGCTGAGCGGAAACGAGCGCGTACACCGGGCTCACCGGACGCAGGACGGCACGGTCGAGAAGCGCGGCGGTCTGGGCGTGGAAGGCCGACACGGCGGCGGCCGCCTGGAGCGAGGTCCGTCGCGGCGGCAGCTGCCCGGTGATGAGGCACAGCCGGACCAGGGCGTCGGGAGCCATGGCGGCCCGCAGCAGCCGCATCGCGGCTTCGGGATGGCGGGCCTGCCGCGGGATCACGTACACCATCCCGCCGCACATCACCGCGGAGCGGCCTTCCGGGCCGCGCGGCATCGGGGCGAAGCCGAACCTGCTGTGCACCTGATCGAGCGAGAGCCTCGTCACCTTCGCCAGCGCACCGGCCTGGTAGCTCGCGCCGACGCACATCTCGGCCCTGCCCGCGCCCAGCAGCTCGATGGCCTCGTCCTTGCCGAAGCCGGCGACGTCCGGCGACAGCACCTCTTCGTCAATCAGCTCCCGGACTAGGCGCATGGTCTCCGCGGCCGCCGGGCTGTCCAGGACCACCTCGCCCTCCTCGCCCAGGACGAGGGCGCCGTTGGCGGCGAGCAGCCCAGTCAGCGCGTACGTGGTCTCTTCCCCCGCCCGGCGCCCGCCCGGCATGACGAGGACGTGCCCGGACCCCGTACGACGCCCGGCCAGGAGCCGGCCGGTGGCGCGCAGTTCCTCCCAGGTCCCGGGCGCGCGGCGCCCGAGCCGCTCGAACGTGTCGCGCCGGTACCACAGCCCGGTGACGTCGGCCGGTGCATGCACCGCCGGCGTCCGTCCGCCGAACCGGTGGGAGAACGGGGGCAGCAGGTCGCGGGTGTACTCGTTGGCCAGCCAGCCGTCGGCGTCGAGGTCCTCCAGCGGGGTCAGGAAGCCCGCCCTGGCGAACTCGGCCACCCAGACGGAGTCGAGCACGGCCAGGTCGGGGCCGCGCCCTTCGGCGATGGCCCGCAGGAAGGCCGCGTGGAGCTCGTCGAACCGCACCGTGCGGATCCGCGGCCGGGCGGCCGCGCCGGCCGCCGCCGTCCGCAGGTGGTCGACGCTGACCGTGCCGGTCGCCAGGACGGTCAGGTCGGCCGTCTCCTGCTCCTCCTCCGCCGGAGCCGCCCCGCTGGCCCACGCGGGGTTGACGAACGTGCCGCGCCGCCGCTGCCGCAGGACGATCCCCTCCTGGGCCAGCTCGGTCAGCGCCCTGGCCACCGGGGTGCGGCTCAGCCCGAACTCCTCGCACAGCTCCTGCTCGGTGGGGATCCTGCCGTCCGGACCGAAGCGCCCGGCCCTGATGTCCGCCACCAGGCGGGCCTTGAGCTGCTCGTACAGCGGTGGCGGCTGACTGTGCGACATCACGCTCCCTTGGTGCAGCACGCTCGAAACCATTCTTTTGCCATCCTATTTGCCACTATTGACACTGTGCATCTCCTTCAGGTCTAATCACCGAATGTCATGACAACAGGTGAAAGGTAGATCCTGTGAGTGGACCAGGCCATCAGCTCGCGGCGCGGGCCATGGCGTGGATGGACTCGCTGTGGGACCCCGAAGTGCGGCTCCTGCGCTACCCGGCGATCTCCCTCGCCAGGTCCTCGCACGCCTGGCGCACCCATGGCGTCAGGGAGACCTCCTGGTACGCGCTCGGCCTGCTCATGAGGGCCGACACCGAGCGGGCCGCCGAGGCGATCGCGTCGGTCCTGACGCACCAGTACGTGGCGCCGGGGACGCCGTACGACGGCACCTGGCGACGTTCCCCCCAGGAGCCGCAGCCTCCCGCCGACCCGGTCCTGTGGAACGACTACGACCCGAACTGGCGCGAGTTCGTCGGCTGCACGCTCCTACTCGTCCTGCGCGAGTACGGCGGCACGCTGCCGGACGACCTGGTCGCGCAGATCAGGCAGGCGCTCGCCCTGGCGGCCGGCAACGCCAGAGAACGCGCCGTGTCGCCGCACTACAGCAACATCGCCCTGATGAGCGCGCATCTCATGCACGAGGTCGGCGTCCGGAGCGGCGATCCCGCGCTGGCCGCGGCCGGCGAGAGCCTGGGACGGCAGGTCTTCGACATCTGGCGGCGGACGCGGACGTTCGCCGAATTCAACTCGCCCACCTACTACGGAGTGGACCTGTTCGCTCTGGCCCTCTGGCGCGGCAGCTCATCGCCGGTCCTGCGCGAACTCGGCGACGAGATGGAGGTCGGCCTCTGGACGGAGATCGGCCGGCGCTACCACCCCGGCCTGCGCAACCTGGCGGGTCCGTACGACCGCTCGTACGGCATGGACCTGTCCGGCTACGTGTCCCTGCTCGGCCAGTGGATCGCGCTGGCCGACGGCCTGGAGCGCGCGCCGCTGCCCGCCGGCGACCCCTCGCAGGCGGTCCACGCGCACGACCTGTGCTTCGCCCCCTGCTTCGCCCTGCTCGGCGCCCACCCCAAGGCCGCGGGGCTGCTCGCCCCGGCCCCGGAGGAACCGCGCTGGGTCAGCACCACCGTCACCGAGTCCCCGTGGCGGATCGCCACGTCGTGGCTCGGGCCGCACCACATGATCGGCGCCCAGGACACCGGCGGCGCCAAAACAGGTGCGGACGATCAGTACCACCCGGTCACCGTCCACTGGCGCGGCGACGACGGCGCGCCGCACTGGCTGCGCGTCATGCCGTCCGCCGGCGTCGACGCCACCGTGACCAAGGACGGCGTGCTCGAGGTCACCGCCGCGGGCGACCTCGAGTTCGAGTCGGACTGCCGGGCTGACGTCGGCGCGGACCGCTGGCTCCTGCCGGGCCTGTCGGTGACCGTCTCCACCGGCGCCGCCGCCAGACCCGCCCCCTTCCGAATCCGCTACCCAGGCCCCCTCCACCTCACCCTCGAGATCTCGCCGCTCTGAAGGAGATCAACATGAATCGGCCGGCATCGTCGCCTAGAACGACAGCGGCACGCCCGTGGAGTACGGCACGCACCTCTACGCCGCGGCCCGCTACAGCTTCCAGATGAACCCGCTCATGGCTGGTCGATGCAGAGATGAACGACAAACATGTTGACGCTGCGTTCACCGCGGCGGTCCAGGCTGCCCTGACCGGGCAGGTCAAGGCGATCCTCAACGAGGGCGATGGCGGGGGTCACCTGCAACACCGCCGGCTGGCGGAGCGAATCCTGGCCCTCGTCGCGTACGGGCGGGACGGCCGGCTGCTCGATCACGCGGCCCGGCTCGCCGCCCGGCTGCGCGAGCTACAGGGTCCCGGTGGGTTGTTCACCGGCGGTGACAACGTCGACTCCCCGCCGGACTCCGCGTTCAGCGTCAACGATCTCGCCGACGCCCTGCGGATGCTGCGGCGCGACCCTCCCGGCGCTGCCGAGCACCGGCTGGCGGACCTGCTCGACGACCTACTGACGGCGGTCACCCCGGCCTTGGCGCGGGGTGGAGTGCACACCCCGAACCACCGCTGGGAGATCTCGGCCGCCCTGGCCAGGCTGCACCGGCTCGCGCCCGATCGGGTGCTGGCGGAACGGGTCGGCCAGTGGCTGGCCGAGGGAGTCGACATCGACGACGACGGGCTGTACTCCGAACGCAGCGCCAACTACGCCGCGTACGTGTCGAACCCGTCGCTGCTCGCCATCGCCGAGGTGTTCGACCGTCCCGACCTGGTCGACGCCGTCGAACGGAACCTGGACGCCACGCTCGATCTGCTGCTGCCGGACGGGTCGGTCGAGACGGTGCTGTCGCGCCGCCACGACCAGCGGCAGCCGCTGCCCCTGGCGCCCTACCTGCTCCCGCTGCGCCGGATCGCGCTGCTGCGGGGCCGCGGCGACCTCGCCTGGGCGGCCGGGCTTGCGCTGTCCCAGGGGGTCGTCTCACCGGCGCGCGCGGCCACGGAGCTGATCTTCGACCCCGGCATCGCGCGGGAGCTGCCGGAACCCGTCCCGCGCCGGAGACCACGGCAACGCGTCTTCGGTGCCGCGGGACTGCTCGTCGACCATCGGCCCGCGACGACGACCGTGGTCTTCGGCGGTTCCGACTATCCGCGCCACAGACGCATCCGTTCCGGGCTGGCGAACTCCCCGACGTTTCTCCGCTTGTTCGCCGGGGCGGCCGTCCTGGGGGACGTGCGTCTCTCGCGTGTCTTCTTCGGCCTGGGGCCGTTCCGCGCCGCCCGATTGCTGGTCGAGGACGATCAGGGGGGCACGACCGCGACGCTCACGGAATCCGTGTCGGCCTCCTACTACCAGCCGATGACGGATCAGAACCGCGACGCGCGCGGCCACTACGGGCTGGTTGACGATGGCCGGTTCAGCTCGGCGATGGACTTCGGCCTGCGCACGCGGGACGAGGTCACGCTGACCACCGCCGTCCACGTGGCCATCACGGACACCGGGGCCGACCTGACCGTCGACCTGGCGGGCCCGGCCGTGGACTGGGCGTTGGAGCTGGCCTTCCGGCCCGGCGGGCGAATGACGGGCGCCGTGGCCCTGGACGAGCATGCCTGGCAGCTCGACCCGGGCGAGCCCGCGGTCTACCGCGTTGGCGACGACTCGATCACGGTCACGGTGTTCGCCATGTCGATGGCCGCTTCCCATTCGGTTCCCGGCTACGAGCCCGGCGAGGAGTACCGGTTCCTCGGGGGCACCGACGCCGTGTCGGGAGAGCGGCTCTACGTCGCCGGACGGGTTCCGGGAAGGTTGCGTTTACGTCTCGCAGCTGCCCATCACCCGGGATAAAACAGCAGCTAATGAAGTTTGTCCTGATGTATGCATGTCAGAAGATCTTAAAGATCTCATGTACTGACTATTGACCCGGCAAACGCTTTCCAGTTACCGTCCCACGCCACAGGCAGACAACGTTCAAGGAGACGCCATGACGACTTCTGCGACAGCCCGGAGACGACTCATGCGCTGGCGTTGGCTGCCAGTGACCGTCGCCGCGGCGATGGCCCTCACCGCATGCGGTTCCAGCTCCGACGCAGGCTCGGGCGGGGACTCCGGCGCCAAGAGCATCACCTTCTGGCTCTCGGCGAGCTCGGCCCAGGCGCAGGGCTACCACGACCTGGCCAAGGAGTTCGAGACCAAGGAGGGCGTCAAGGTCGAGATCGTCAACGTCCCCTACGACGGCTACCAGGACAAACTGCGCCAGGCGGCGCAGGCCAACTCCCTGCCCGACGCGGCCAGCGTGCCCTCGCTCGACCCCATCTGGATCAACCAGCTCCAGGACCTCGCCGCGACGGCGAACGCCCCGGCCAACAAGATCAACAAAGACCTGCTCACCATCCAGGACGGCAAGGTCCTCTGCATCCCCTCCGACCTGACGGCTGCCGGGCTGTTCGTCAACAAGACCCTGTTCGAGAAGGCCAAGGTCAAGATTCCCGCCGACCCGAGCCAGACCTGGACCTGGGACGAGTTCCTGGCCGCCGCCAAGAAGGTCCGCACCGCCACGGGCGCAAAGTACGACCTGGTCTATGACCAATCCCCCGCGCGCATCAGGGCCTTCCTCTACGGCCACGGTGGCAAGGGCTTCCAGCTCGGCGCGGACAACAAGTACGCCACCCCCGACGACGCCACCGTGCAGGCGATGTCGAAGTTCGCCTCGCTGAACGACGACAAGGTCATGCCGAAGTCCGTCTGGGGCGCGGGCGCCGACCCGAACGCCCTGTTCAAGAGCGGCCAGGTCGTCGCGTACTTCTCCGGCGTCTGGCAGGTGGCGGACTTCGCGGAGAGCATCACGAGCTTCGACTGGGCCGGTGCGCCGACGCCGGGCCCCGTCCACGCCACCGACATCAACCTCGGCGGCAAGGTGGTCGCCTTCAACAACGGCGACAAGGCCGAGCCCGCCAAGAAGTGGGTGGACTACGTCTTCCAGCCCGCGAACTACACGAAGCTCGCGCAGGTCAACGGCTACCTGCCGGTGGAGTCCGGTCTCACGCTGAACTACCCGTTCAAGAACCAGGCGGCCCTGGACGCGTTCCAGCTCTACCTCAAGGAGCTCGAGCTGGCGGACCCGATCTCCTCCTCGGGACACCAGAGCGGGACGAAGCTCCTGCTCGCCGGCAAGGCCCTCCAGGACGACCCGACCAAGGACGAGATGGCCAAGCTGATCAACGGTCAGCAGGACATCAAGAAGACCGTCGACAACATCGTGTCGGGACTCAACCAGCAGATCGGCTGATCGTCCGGCCCGCCGGCGCTTCCCCGCGCCGGCGGGCCGAGCGTTGAAGAACGCGGAAGAAGGAGGAGAGCGCAATGGCGGAGAGTGTGCCGCAATCGGCGGGGCGCGCCAACGAGACGCCGGCCCGGACCGGGTCGCGGCAGTGGTTCCGCCGGCGGATCCGGCGGCATGACCGCTACACCCTGGCGCCCCTGCTGCTCATCTCGTCCAACCTCGCCCTGTTCCTGCTCTTCTTCGTCTGGCCGGCCGTCATCGGCCTGGGATACTCCTTTACCAGCTACACGGGCGTCGGCTCGGCGCCGTTCGTGGGCCTGGACAACTACCAGCGGCTGCTGAACGACGAGGCGTTCTACGCGGCGCTGGTCCGTACCGTGATCTTCACGGTGGCCGTCGTTCCGCTGACGTACGTCGCCTCGCTGAGCGCGGCCGTGCTGCTCGTCAACCCGAACAGCCGTGGCAAGCCGGTCGCGCGGGTGATCTTCTTCGTGCCCTGGCTCATCTCCCCGATCATCGCCGGTGTCATCTGGCGCTGGATCTTCGGTGAGAACTTCGGGCTCGTCAACTACGTCATCATCGCGCTCGGCGGCGAGGCGGTGCCGTGGCAGTCCAACGCGAACCTGTCCCTGATCATCGTGGTCATCGCCGCAGCCTGGGGGAGCACCGCGGTCAACATGCTGATGTTCGTCGCGGCCATCAAGAACGTGCCGACCGCGTACTACGAAGCCGCGTCCTTGGACGGCGCGGGCTCGTGGGCCAAGTTCCGCCACATCACGCTGCCCTCGATCGCGCCCACGTCCTTCATCGTGATCCTGCTCACCACCCTGCACTCGATGAAGGAGTACGCGCTCATCCAAGCGGTCAACGCCGGAGGTCCGGGCACCGAAAACAACCTGCTCATCCAGTACATCTTCACGACCGGCTTCCGCCGCGCCCAGATCGGTTACGCGAGTGCGGCGTCCTTCGTGCTCATGCTGATCCTGATGATCATCGCTGTCACGCAGTTGGTCATCAACCGCCGGAAGGAGTCCTGAGATGGACAACCTGCTGCCGAAGAAGGTCTGGGCGACGGCGGCCTTGTGGTTCATGGTCGCCCTGTACGGCATTCCCGTCCTGTGGTTCCTGCTCAGCTCCTTCAAACCGGCGGGAGAGCTGTTCTCCTATCCGCTGACCATCTTCCCGGAGCAGCCGACCATCTCCGGCTTCACCGAGGCCTGGACGAGCTTCGACTTCAGCCGCTACTTCGGCAACACCCTCATCGTGGCCGTGTCCGCGACCCTCATCACCATCGTGACAAGCGCGACCTGCGGGTACGCCCTGGCGAAGTACACCAACTGGTGGCTGCGGGCGTTCACCATCTGCATTCTGGCCACCACGATGCTGCCGGGCGAGGTCATCCTCTCGCCCCTGTTCCTCATCGTCCGCGACCTGGGCCTGTACAACAGTCTCGCCGGCGTGGTGGCCCCCTCGGTGATCACGGCGACGGGCACTTTCCTGTTCCGCCAGTTCTTCCTGAGCGTGCCGCGCGACCTGTTGGACGCGGCCCGCATCGACGGCAGCGGGGAACTGTCGACCTTCATCCGGATCATGCTCCCGCTCTCCCGGCCGATCATCATGACCCTCGCCATCATGTCGTTCCAGTGGCGGTGGAACGACTACATCTGGCCCCTCGTGATCCTCAACGACCCGAACGAGTTCACCCTGCAGATCGGCGTCGCGAGCATCGTGGGCGCGGAGAACGTCAACTGGTCCGTTTTGCTCGGGGCGTCGGTCCTGTCCATGATCCCCCTTGTCGTGATCTACCTGATCTTCCAGAAGTACGTGATGAACGCCGACCTCAGCGCGGGCCTGAAGGATTAGTGCCTGTCTTCGGTCCCCCACGGTCGCGAATCGCAGAAGATGCGAACTCGCCACGGTCGTGGGCCTGCCCCGTTTGCTCAGCCGGGAAGAGCAGGACGTGAGCACCAGGGGATCATTTGTCTGCTGCTCTCCGCTGCTTGCGTCCGAAGGCACCTGGGCCCGCGTGGAAGAGTCCGATGAGCAGGACGCTCGTACCGATGGATGCGAAGGACAGTTCGGGGTAGCGGTCGATGTGTGCCCACCACAACAGCAGGCCTCCGAGGACGAGGCCGGCCCATCCCGCGACGAGGTTGATGATAGGCCCATTGCCCAATGCGCTCGGGTAGCTCCTTCTGGTGATGCCGCGGATGAAATGGGGGAGCCCGTTGCCGGCGATGAGGCCGCCAAGGAAGCTGAGAACGATGGTCTGCCACATGGCAAGAGGGTCCTTTATCGCTGGTCGAGTTGATGGTTGAGCATGGGGAGCAGTGCCGCGTCCACGAGTTGCCGAAGGAACAGGTCGAGAGGTTCGCCGGTCGCCGCACCATATGTGCGAGATCGGAGTCGCGGCGCATCGCGATGAGGAGTCCGAGCTGGAAGTTCCCAGCGCTTCGCTCGCCCGTCGGCGATGGGGCTCCGAGCAGGTCGACATGCCCGCGATTTGCTCACTCACCGGGGTCTCCAGCATCGCCCGGCTTCTCGGCGTCAGCCGCTCAAGCCATCCATAATTACGTGCCCGAGCTCACTGTCGGTGCCAGGCCCGCGCCGGCCGATCCTGCCGACCGCAGGCCGAGCGGCCGATGGGCGCTGCGGTGACGACAGACAGGTAGACCCACCCCGGCACTGTTGGCCGGGTTGAGCACCTCCCAGCGTGAACCTGCTCCAATGTTAAATAGACTCACAATGTGATTGGCTATCACTTGGAGGGGTGGAGCGTCAACAGGGATCGTGAGAAGCGGTTCTACGGCGCCACCCGGCCCCGCACTAGTGCCAGGATCGTGTCCGACGCCTGTGCTGCGACCGAGGCGACGTCGTCCCGCTGGAAAGAGTTGTCGAGGAGCATCGCGGCATAGCCCTGCGCGACGGCCACGGCCGCGGTGGTCAGCCGCTGGGCGCTGTCGGGGTCGCCGTCGCAGAGCGCGAGCGCGGGCTCCAGAAAGGGCGCGCCGATGCGCTGCGTGGCGGCCAGGAGCTCGGGATGGCGGGACTTGTCGAGCCCGGAGGCGAGGAGCACCAGGTAGAGGGAGCGGTGCTCGGCGGCGAAGCGGATGAAACCCCGCGCGGCGGCGGCGAGCGCGTCGGCCGGAGTCGCCGCCGTCTGTCCGGCCTCGGTCTTGAGTGCGGCGGCCAGCCCGTCCACGGCGCGCATGGCGAGCGCCGCCAGCACCTCGTCACGGTCGGCGAAGTGCCGGTAGGGGGCGGCGACGGTCACGCCCAGGCGGCGGCTCGCCTCGGCCAGCGAGAATCCGGCCACGCCCTTCTCCGTGATCAGGTCGACGGCGGTGTCGAGCACGGCCTCCCGCAGTTCGCCGTGGTGGTAGCGACCGCGCTTTGGACTGTTCCGCACGGCATCACAGTAGCCGCAAACCTTGACAGTTCCCAGTCGAATGTAAATGATGCTGACATTGTCAAAGCCTCTTACATGGCAGGGAGCTCACATGAACCATCCGCCTGAACCAGGCGCGGAGGGCGGCATCCCGCGCCGCGGCTTCCTCGCCGGAGCCGCGGCGTCAGCCGTCGCCGCCCAGCTCACCGTCCCCGCACCCGCGACCGCGGAGCCGGCGGTGGCCACCCCGGAGCTCGATCTCGTGCTCGACGTCAACGGCGCCACTCACAAGCTCAGCCTCGACGCCCGCGTGACGCTGCTGGACGCGCTGCGCGAACGGCTCGGGCTCACCGGCACCAAGAAGGGCTGCGATCGGGGGCAGTGCGGAGCCTGCACCGTGCATGTGGACGGCCGGCGCGTGCTGTCCTGCCTCACCCTCGCGGGCAGCGTCGCGGACAAGCGGGTGACCACCATCGAAGGGCTGTCCAGGGACGGGCGGCCGCACCCCGTGCAACGGGCGTTCGTCGAGCACGACGGCCTGCAGTGCGGCTACTGCACGCCGGGCCAGATCATGTCCGCGGTCGCGCTGCTGGAGGAGGGCCGTGCGGGCTCGGAGGCGGAGATCCGCGAGTTCATGTCGGGCAACCTGTGCCGGTGCGCCGCGTACGGCGGCATCGTGGCCGCGATCAAGGCCACCTCCGAGGCCGGGGCGAGCTGATGCGCCCCTTCGCTTTCTCCGCCGCCCGCACCGTAGAGGAGGCGCTGGCCCTGGCCGGTGACGGCGCGGCCGTCCTGGCCGGTGGTACGACACTGGTGGACCTCATGAAACTGCGGGTCATGAGCCCCGGCCAGGTGGTCGACATCACCGCACTACCTCTGCGCGGCATTCGCCAGGACTCCGGTGGCGTGAGAATCGGCGCACTCGAATCGATGAGCGCGGTGGCGGCCCACGACCTGATCACCTCCAGATACCCGATGATCGCCCGCGCCCTGCTGGCCAGCGCCTCGCCTCAGCTACGGAACATGGCCACCATCGGCGGCAACCTGTTGCAACGTACCCGCTGCGGCTACTTCCGCGACCACGCGAGCCCCTGCAACAAGCGCGAGCCCGGCACCGGCTGCCCCGCTATCCACGGCGACAACCGCTCGCACGCCATCCTCGGCACCAGCGCCGCCTGTGTAGCGACCCACCCCAGCGATCTCGCGGTGGCCCTGGTCGCGCTCGGCGCCCGGGTCGAGCTGCGCGGCCGCGGTGGCACCAGGAGCGTGCCGCTGGTGGACTTCTACCGCCTGCCCGGTGGCACCCCGCACGTCGAGTACGATCTGCGGCCCGGCGAGCTCGTCACCGCCGTGCTCGTCCCGCGCTTGGCCTGGGCCAGGCGATCGGCGTACGTGAAGGTCCGCGAACGCCAGTCGTACGAGTTCGCCCTCACCTCGGCCGCCGTGGCCCTGGACCTCCGCGACGGGGTCGTCGCCGCCGCCCGAGTCGCAGCCGGCGGCGTCGGCACCAGGCCATGGCGGCTGCCCGCAGTGGAGCAGGCGCTGCTGAACAGGCCCGCAACACAGGCAGCCTTCCAATCGGCCGCCGCCCGTGCCGCCGACGGCGCCCACCCGCTGGAGGGCAACGCCTTCAAAGCCGCGCTCCTGCGACAGACCATCGTCCGCGCTCTGCTGGAAGTGGCAGGTTGATCATGACCGACATCGACCGCGTCGACGGCCTGGTGAAGGCGACCGGCGCTGCCAGGTACGCCGCCGACCACCGCTTCGACGACCTCGCCCACGGCCATCTGGTGCTCAGCACGATCGGCAAGGGCACGATCACCTCGATGGACGTGGCGGCCGCCCGCCGCGCGCCCGGCGTGCTCGCCGTGTTCACCCCCTTCGACGCGCTGCCGCTGCACGGGCCGATCACGATCGGGCTGGCCCCGATACTCGGCGAGAGCCGGCTGCCGCTTCAGCAACCCGGCGACCGGAGCGTGGGCTACCACGGCCAGATCATCGGGCTGGTCATCGCCCGTACCTGGGAGCAGGCCCGCGACGCCGCCGCGCTGTTCAAGACCGAGTACGCCGCCCAGCAACCCCAGGCGTCCTTACGCGATGGCACTCCCGAAGCCCTGCCTCAATGGAAGCGAATGGAGATCCTCGCCGACGGGGTGCGCGGCATCGACGAGGCGCTGGAGTCGAGCCACGCCGTCGCCGGCGGCACTTACAGTCAGCCGCCCAAGCACCACAACGCCATGGAGCCGCACGCCACCGTCGCGATCTGGCAGGGCGAGAGACTGACCCTGCACAGCGCCACCCAGGGCCCGGCCGCGCACTCCTGGGAGATGGCCGCCGCCCTGGGCGTCGAGGAGAAGAACGTGCACGTGGTCTGCCCTCATGTGGGCGGCGCTTTCGGCGGCAAGGCCACGACGTGGGCGCCGGCCGTGCTGGCTGCCGCCGCGGCGCGCGAGTGCGGGGTGCCGGTGAAGATCGTGGTCACGCGCGAGCAGCTTTACACGGTGACGGGGCACCGGCCTGCCGTGTATCAGACGGTGCGGATTGGTGCGGCCCGCGACGGAGCGGTCAACGCCGTCAAGTTCGACGCCGTCTCCAGCGTGTCTCGCGCTGGGGGAGTCGTGGAGTTTCCCGGTCGCGTCGCGCTGACGGCGTACAAGACCCCAAATCTGTACGTGGACAACCGGGGAGTCCAGCTCGACTTCCCGCCATCGACGATCATGCGGGCGCCGACCGACGAGCCGGGCTCCTTCGCCATGGAGAGCGCCATGGACGAGCTGGCCGTCGAACTCGGCATGGACCCGATCGAGCTGCGACTGAAGAACGATCTCATCGTCGCCTTCCCCCGGCCGCCGGAGGAGTCCAGGAGTCTGCCGTTCTCCAGCAAGCATCTCGACGAGTGCTACCGCGTCGGGGCGGAACGTTTCGGATGGGACAAGCGCAGGGCCACGCCCGGCACGGTGCGCGACGGGGACTGGCTCATCGGCCTGGGGATGTCGGCGGGCGTGCTCGGGGCGAGCCGGAGCCCGTACGCGATGCGGGTGATGTTCCGCGCCAACGGCACTGTCGCTGTGGACACCGCCAGCGCCGATCTCGGCACCGGACTGCGCACGGTGCTCGCTGCGGTCTGCGCCGACAGCCTGGGCATTCCCGTGGCTAAGGTCAAAGCCGGGCTCGGCGACTCCACGCTTCCCGTCGAGAGATCCACCCCTTACTCCGGCTATGGCGCCGTCGGATCCGGCTCGACCGGCAAGGCCGCACCGGCCGTCCGGGAGGTGGCACAGGCGGCCACGAAAGCGCTCATCGAGCACGCCATCACCCATGCGAGGTCCCCCTTCCAGGGCATGGACCCCGCCGGCGTGCGCTACGAGGACGGCGTTCTGCGCGCGGGTGATCGCGCGGTCGGCTTCGGTGAGTTGCTCACCCTCACCGGCACCCGGGAGATGGGCGCGAGCGAGGTGTCGAAGCCGGAGCCGGGGCCGAGCCAGTACACGTTCGCCTCGTTCGTGGCGCACTTCTGCGAGGTCAGGGTCAATCGCTGGACCCGCGAGCCGCGGCTGTCGCGGTTCCTGGCCATCGCGGATGCCGGAGCGATCGTCAACGTCAAGACCGCCCGCGGCCAGATCGCCGGCAGCGTCGCGTTCGGCGTCGGGCATGCCCTGCTGGAGGGCACGAGGATCGAGGCGGCCACGGGACGCACGGCCAACGCCAACCTGGCCGACTACCTCATCCCCACGAACGCCGATCTGCCCAATATCGAAGTCCACTTCCTGAACCATCCTGACACCGCGCTCAGCCCGGTCGGAGCCCGCGGCATCGGCGAGCTCGGCACGATCGGCTCGGCCGCCGCCGTGGCCAACGCGATCTACAACGCTACCGGCAAACGCGTCCGCGATCTGCCCATCACCATCGACAAGCTGCTCGCCTGACCGCTCAGCGGGAGTTGCGCATCGTGGCGGTCGAGATCACTTCAGCAAGTCCTGGGCTGAGCAAAGCCAAACTCCAAAAACCGAAGGCCGACGTCGACGATGCGGCCATAGAAAGGGAAGTCCATGAGTGTATTGCGCGCGTGCTGGGCTGGGGCGGTGTTCGCCGGAGTCATCGCCGTCTCAATACCGGCTGCGGCGGATTCCTCCGCCTTGTCGATATCCAGGGAAAAGAAGCTGGCCCGCATCCTCCAGCTGACGAAGCCCGATAGCTCGAGCCTCGAGAAATTCGCGATCGCCTATGACTGCGCCATCCGGCCGTGTAAGGACCCGTACCA
This sequence comes from Nonomuraea sp. 3N208, assembly GCF_052245935.1. NCBI lineage: Bacteria > Bacillati > Actinomycetota > Actinomycetes > Streptosporangiales > Streptosporangiaceae > Nonomuraea > Nonomuraea sp. 3N208. The sequence goes on from NZ_JBQQBR010000066.1 coordinate 14,114, forward strand.
GTTCGACTGGACGACCGACTACTGCTCAAGCGCTCCGGACAAGCCGGGCGGCTTCAACTTCAGGGGTGCGTGCCACCGTCACGACTTCGGGTACCGCAACTACAAGAAGCTGAAGGCGTTCTCCAAGGAGAACAAGCTGCGCGTCGACAACACGTTCCTCTGGGATATGCGGCGCGTTTGCGAGAGACAGTGGGGTTTCTACGAATGGCAGAGAGACGCCTGCCGGCAGACCGCCCAGACCTACTACTCGGCGGTCAGGGCCACTGGCCATCTGTGAGCCCATGACGCAGCGGCGCCCCTCCTTACCGCTTCGGGGGCGAGGAACCGGCGAAGGCGGAGATCCACCAGATCCGGAGACTCGCGCAGCTTGCCCAGCACCCCGGAACCGACATGAGAACAGCCCTCAGCAAGCCCGCCTGTCCCGGTTTCTGGCCGTCGTCGACCGCTGGCACGCTACGTTTGCCCTAGTAGAGGCCGGGGTTGCGGTGGAGTGCGCTCCAACTCCTAGCGTGTTCCCATGCCAGCATCGCCACAGCCGAACGATGACGCGGAGACTTTGTCGATCACCGAGGTATCGCGCAGGACCGGCCTGTCCGCGGACACCCTGCGCTACTACGAGAAGGCCGGACTCATCCAACCCGTCCGCCGCAGCCGAGTCGGCGTGCGCCGGTACGCGACGGCCGACATGGAGTGGCTCGCCTTCCTGATGCGCCTGCGCGACACGGGCATGTCGATCGCCGACATGAAGCTGTTCGCCGAACTGCGCCGGGCCGGCGACGAGAGCATCGCCGCCAGGCTGGAACTGCTGAGCGACCATCGCAAGGTCGTCGATCAGCGCCTGCGGAGCTTGCGATCGAGTATGCGCGCACTGGACAAGAAGATCGCCCACTACCGAGCCCTCCTGGAGGAGAAGTGACCGTGGCAGCGGATCGGCACCACCAACACCTTCGATCCCTGGGCTGGCCTGGTGGGAGGGGAAGCACGCGTGCCAAGCGCCTGCTCTGCGGATCCGGCGGCGCGCGGGTGAACTTCGTACGGCGTCTCCTGGGCGTGATTCTGCTGGCGGCGACGGTCGGGTGTACGGGCGAGACAAGCCGGACGCCCCGTACGGGCGCCCCGTCGCCCGGTTCGTCGTCCGCTGGCGCCGCACCCGCGGCGATCCACACCGGCTTCTCAGCGCCGACCGGCCTGGCGTTCGCTCCGGATGGGACGCTGTACGTCTCCAACTGGTCGCGCGGGACGGTCGAACGCGTCACCCCGGACGGCGCGCGCTCGACGTTCGCGGAGGTGTCCTCGCCCGCCGGGCTGGCCTTGGACACCGAGGGCAACCTTTACGTCGCCAGCTACTCCGGCGACACCGTCTACCGGATCAGCCCAGCAGGGCGGCGGCAGGAGTTCGCGACGGGGTTTCACACCCCGGCGGGCATCAGCTTCGATTCGCGCGGCAACCTGCTGGTCTGCAACCGGGCCAGCGACGAGATCATGCGGGTCGCCCCCGACGGCACGGTCAGCAGAGTGACCGGTGGGCTCAGCACGCCTGTCGGCGTGGCCGAGGACGCCCAGGGCACGATCTTCGTGGCCAACTACGACGGCGGGATCCTGTCACGCATCGGCCGCGATGGCCGGGTGTCCACGCACTCCGACGACTTCGACGGGCTAGGCGTCGGCCTGGTCGTCGGTCCGGACGACCGCTTGTACGCCACGGACCGGGCGGCGGGCGCGATCAAGCGGGTGGAGCCGGATGGAAACGCCGTCGCGGTCATGTCGGGCCTCGGCTCGCCCGTCGCGCTCGGTGTGAACGCCGCTGGCACCGTCTACACGGCGACCTGGGACGACGGTGCCCTCTACCAGGTGCCCGCTTGACCGGCGGCTCGCTCAGGATCGTGGGGTTCCCGGCGGGAGCACCATCTTGCGGCCCGCGGTCGCGCCCCCGTCGACCGGCACGGACGTGCCGGTCATGTAGCCGAACTCGGGCGAGGCGAGCGCGAGGACGGCGCCGGCGATCTCCTCGGGTTCGGCGACACGCTCGAGGCCGTCGATGTTCAGCGGGCCGTATGCTTTCTTGAACTTCTCCCACTCCTCGTCCGACAGTCCGGGCACCCGGATGAACGGCGTGTCGGTGGTCCCCGGCAGGATCGCGTTGACGCGGATGCCGCGGGTGCCGTACGCGAGGGCGGCGGCCTTCACGATGCCCTGGACGGCGCGCTTGCTGGCGGTGTACGCCGCGCCGTTGGGCCGGGCCCGCTCGGCCGCGCCGGAGGAGGTGCAGATGATCACACCACCCTTGGAGAGCATGTGCGGAACCTCGTATTTGATGGAGAGGAACACGCCGCGGGCGTTGGTGTCGTTGACATCGTCCCACTGCTCGACGGTGAGCTCGTGCGGGTCGGCGGTCGCCGAGACGCCGGCGTTGTTGAACGCGATGTCCAGCCCTCCGAAGTGCCGGGCCACCTCGTCGACGAACGCCTTGACCTGCGCGGGCACGCGTACGTCCGCCTTGATGTATCTGGCCTGCCCGCCGGCCCGGCGGATCTGGCGCTCGACCTCGCGGCCCAGTTGCTCACGCCGCCCGCAGAACCCCACCTTCGCCCCCTGGGCGGCGAACGCCTTGGCGGTGGCCTCGCCGATCCCGGACGTGGCGCCCGTGATGAGCACGACCTTCCCTTGGAAGCTGCCCTCGTCCGCCCGCGCCGACTGCGCGGCGGCCGGGAAAGCTCCGATCAGCCCGGCTGCTCCGGCGCCGCCGAGCAGGCTTCGGCGGGTGACGCGTTCCTTCATGTGCTCCTCCTGATATTGATGGCTGCTGCCAGGATCGGCGCCGGGCACCCGGCGCCACATCTGTCATGTCGACCGGTCTGGCCGACGGGAACCGGATGATGCGCGGACGGGACGACGAAATCCGGGCGCTCGACCGGCTGCTCGACGCCGCCCGTGCGGGCCGCGGGGGCGCCCTGATGGTGTGCGGAGAGCCGGGGATGGGCAAGAGCGCGCTGCTCGGCGCGGCGGCAGAGCGGGCGGGCGGCCTGCGGGTGCTCACGGCCGCGGGCAGCGAGGCCGAGTCGGGGCTGGTGTTCGGCGGGTTGCACCAGCTGCTGGCGCCGCTGTGGGCCGACCCAGGGCTCCTGGCAGGGTTGCCGCCCGCGCAACTCGAGGCCCTGCACATCGCGATGGGCCTGCGGACCGCGCCGTGCACGGATTTCCTGCTGTACACCGCAGTGCTGAGGCTGCTCGACGACGCCGCGGCCCGGCAGCCGCTGCTCCTGGCGATCGACGACCTCCACCTGTGGGACGCCACCTCGACGGCCGCGCTGATGTTCGTCGCGCGCAGGGTGGCCGGGCGGCCGGTCGCCGTCCTGTTCGCCGTCGAGGGGGCGGACGGCGGGGACGTCTCCCTGCCCATGCTGTTGCTGCGAGGGCTGGTGCCGCAGGAGGCTCACGAGGTGCTCGACGGCCTGGGGGTGGCGCGGGACGTACCATACCGGCAGGCGCTGATCGCCGCCGCGGCGGGCAACCCGCTGGTCCTGACCGAGCTCGCGGCCGGCGCCGCGGACATGGCGGAGGACGGCACGCCCGCGCCCGGCGTTCCGGCGCGTTCGCGGCTGCGGTCGATGTTCGGGGAGCGGTTGCGCGGCCTGCCGGGCGCCACACGTTCGATCATGGTGCTCGCCGCCGCGGACTCCACCTCCCGCGCCGGCGTGATCGCGGGGGCCGCGGCGCGGCTCGGGCTGGACGTCGCGGCTCTCGAGCCGGCCGAACGGGCGGGACTGGTCGAACGGCGCGGCGACGACCTGATCATCCGCCATTCTCTGACCCGTTCGCTGGCGCGAGATGAGGCCGGCCCGGCCGCCCTACGTGCCGCACATCGCGCTCTGGCCGGCGAGCTGGGGGCGCGTGGCGAAGAGGACCGGGCGCTCTGGCACCATGCCATGGCCGCGGAAGGGGCCGACGAGACACTTGCCGACCGGCTGGAGGAACGCGCGAGTCTGGTCGCACAGCACGGCGGGCTGGCCGGGACCGCGAACGCGCTGCGCCTGGCTGCGGCTCTGTCCGGCACGCCGCGCGACCGCGGCCGGCGTCTCGCGGCGGCGGGATACGCGGCGTGGAAGTCCGGGCAGCCGACGCTGGCGCGTTCCCTGGCCGCCGAATGCGCCGTCACCAGCCTGGTCCCGGAGGCCGCGGCGATGCTGGAACGGCTGCGCGGACTCATCGCGCTCGGCGACGGCGACCAGCGTGCCGCCTACGACCACCTGACCAGGTCGGCACGCGCCCTGGCGAGGGAGCGGCCGGAGTTCGCGGTGGGCCTGCTGTTCATGGCCGCGATCGCGGCTCATCATGCCGATCTCAGCGACGGCTTCGCGTCGGTGGCGGGCGACATCGTAGGCATGAGCCCCGGCTTCGCCCGCTACGGCAGACTACTCGGTGGCATCACCGACCTGGCACCGGCCGCTGATCCGTGGCGGCTGCGGGCCGAAGCGCCTGCGGCTCTGCGCGCCGGTGACGTGCACCAGTGGCTGTGGCCACTGATAATCAGTAAGTTCTCCACGCCACGGCTGGCTTACGCATTCGGTCTGGAGGCCGAGTCGGAGTTCTCCGCCAACGGCATGCATGCCGTGCTCACCCTGCCCGCTCTCTGGCTGTCGGAGCTGGAGCACGAGCTTGGGCTCTGGCCGCAGGGCATCGCGCGGGCCGAGGAAGGGCTGCGGTCGGCCCGCGACACCGGACAGCGATCCAAGCAAGCGGACTTCCACGCCGTCCTGGCCATGTTCGCCGCGATGCGGGGCGACGCCGCCGAGTGCTGGCGACAGGCCAGGCATGCGCTGGAGCTCGCACTTCCCCTGCACAACCGGCTCGCCGCCGCCCGCTCGACCTGGGCGCTGAGCCTGCTCGACCTGTCCGCGGGCAGCTACGAGATTGCCGCCGAGCGGCTGGAGACGATCGGGGACCCCCATTCGCCGGTCGCCCACGCCCATGTCGGACGCCTGGCGGCCGCGGATCTCGTCGAGGCGCACGTCCGTGCCGGTGACTTCGAGCGGGCGCATCGGGCGTTCGGCGCGTTCGAACCGTGGGCCGAACGCGCCGCCGCCCCGCTGCCGGGCCATCTCCTGCGCCGTTGCCGAGCACTGCTGGCAGGCAAGGATGACGACAGGGGCAAGCTCTACGCCGAGGCGTGCGCCGACGCCGCCGCGGAGCACCCGTTCGAATACGCCCGCACGGCCCTGCTCTACGGCGAATGGCTCCGCAGGACCCGGCGTTCGGGCCGTGCCCGGCCGCTGCTGCGCATGGCGTACGAGACCTTCGAACGGCTTGGCGCCAGCCCCTGGACATGTGCCGCGCAGACCCAGCTCCGGCCGACCGGAGGCGGCCCGGCCACCACGCTCGCCAACGGCGCGCTGACCCCGCAGGAGCTCCGCATCGCCAGATTCGCCGCAACTGGGATGAGCAACCGGGAGATTGGTACCCGCCTCTTTCTCAGCCCCAGAACGGTCGGTTACCACCTTCACAAGATCTTTCCGAAACTCGGCATCGCCAACCGCGCGCAGCTCCGCGACCTCGACCTGCCCGAGCCCTAACTAATCCCATCCAATATTGTCTGCAAAAAGCTTCTACTGTGATCTAGAACGGAATCGTTGCTCACACACGCAGGACGGTGACCTGGCGGCCGGACGGAGTGGTCGCCTGCTCGAAGCCGCCGCGTTCCTTCCATGGTGGGGCTTCGGGGCGGCGGTCGAAGATGACCAGGACGCCGGTGGGCAGGGTGAGGCGGTCGAGGTAGCGGTCGAGCTGGGCCAGACCCTCGGGCTTGGGGTCGTCTGCGCCGGGTCGCCACACCTTCAGTTCCATGGCCTCGCGTTGCATCAGCCGTCCACCGTCGGGGCCGCTGTACGGCCAGCGAACGAGTACGTCGAGGCGTTTGGTGCCGGCGGCGTATTCACGGTCGAGGTAGCCGCCGCCGTTGACCAGGCGGTGCAGGAAGGCCATGAGGATGATCTGGCAGGCGGCCTCGTGGTATCCCTCTTGCTGAATGAGGACTTCGCCGTGTTCGCGCCAGAACACCACGAACTCCTCCAGCAGGCGGGGCAGGTCGAACCGGCCGTCGGGGAGCACGAAGCTGTGCGGGTCGGCGTGGATGTTCTGTTCCGTCAGGTCGCCCAGCACGCGCAGGATGACCTCCCGGTAGATCGGGTTGGCCACCTGCGGCGGAGGTTTCTGTGTGATCAGGCCCAGATCGCGGGCGTAGGACAGGTCGTCGGAGTTGCTCCGGTCGGTGTAGGGGCCGCCGGCCACGATCGGTTCCATCACCCGCTTGACCCGGGGCTCGTGCAGCCGGGCCGCCAGGGAGTCCAGGTGAGTGGCGCGGGCCCGGATCAGCCGCTCTTTTGCGTCCTCCACCTGCCCGGCGGTGATGGTGCCGGTCACCTTCATCTTGAAGGTGATCTCGTGGGCGAGGGCGTTGACCAGCCAGGGCTGTCCCTGGGTCAGCTCGAAGACCCGGTCCACGGCGTCTTTGGTGAACTCCTGGCCGGTCGCCTGGGTGTGCTGGTCGTAGAGCTCGGCGATCTGGTCGGCGGTGAAGTCGCTCAGGCGCAGCGAGTCAGCAAGGATGTTGAACGGGCTGGCCGGGCTGAACCGCGCGGGGTCGCCGCCCGAGGCGACCTTGTAGTCGCGCAGGTCGCGCAACCCGCACAGCACCACTGAGGCAGGAAACGGATGTCCCTTGTGCCGCGCGTTGTGGCCGTCGCGGAGCTGGCTGAGGATGCTGACCAGGCTGGCGCCCTGCAGGGCATCGATCTCGTCGAGGAACAGCACGACCCGGCGCGGGCAGCGGTCGCACCACTCACGCAGCGCCGCGCCGAACCGGCTGCCCGGAGTGGCCTGCGGCCAGGGATCCGGCGGCAGCAGCTCGTCCGGCCATCCCGACCACTGCGCGGCGTCGCAGAGGGAATCGAGCAGCAGCGACTCCGCTGCGGCGTAGTCGTCGCCGGCCGCCTTGGCACGCTCGCAGGAGAACGACAGGGCGGCGATGTCACCCTCGGCGGTCAGCTCGGAGGCCAGGGTGTCCAGGATGGTCGTCTTGCCGGTCTGCCGGGGCGCGTGCAGCACGAAGTAGCGGTCCATCTCGATCAGTGCCCGAGCCTCGGGTAGCCGTGGTGTGGGGGGCAGCATGTAATGGAGCTGCGGATCGCAGGGACCGGTGGTATTGAAATACTTCGCTCGGAGTGGTGGCACGGTCACATTCTGGCACCACTCTGATCTGAGTGCCTGGAACAAGGGAACCAAGGCGGCTTCTCGTAGCCGAGCCAGGTGACGGGCGCGGTCTGCGTGTGGGCGATCCCCGAGGACGAGGTCAGCATGGCGCTCTCATGGCCCGGCAGACCGGCCACGCGCAGAGGCGGGACGGCCTGCCGGGCCGGAAGATGTCAGGTGACGGGTTCGACCCAGACGTTGCGGAAGCGGGGATTCTCGCCAGGGTCGCCGTGGTCCTGGAGGCGGATCCCGCCCCAGGCCGCGCTCTCCGGGTTGTTGTCGCCTGTGCCGCCGTCGATGGCCACGTCGTTGTGCACCACGACGCCGTTCCAGACGACCGTCACCCGCGCGTTGTCGACCTTCACTCCCGCGCTGGTGTAGCGGGCCGCGCGGAAGGTGATCTCGTAGGTCTGCCAGGTTCCCGGGGCGGTGGCCATGTTGCGGTCGGGCGCGCGCTTGGAGTAGATCGCGCCCGCCTCGTTGGCAGCCGGTGTGGTGTCACCGTACGACTCGAGGACCTGCACCTCGTAGCGTTCCTGGAGGAAGACGCCGCTGTTGCCGCGTTGCTGGCCGGTCACGTCCGGTGGGTAGTCCGGCTCGTACCACTCGACGTGGAGCTTGAAGTCGCCGAACGTCTGCCGGGTACGGATGTCGCCGCCGTAGGACTCCATAGAGCCGTTCGCGATCGGCCAGGTCGCCGGTCCGCCGGCCCGCTTCTCCCACGCCGCCAGGTTGGACCCGTCGAACAGCATGATCCGCTGTGCCATCGACACGGTGAGGTGGTCGAGGCTGAGCTGTCCTGTGTCGCCTGAGTCGTAGCTATAGGCGATTCTGTTCGATCCTCGCTTCAGGTTGAGCGCCTCGGTCTGGACTGCCCAGGCGTCCCAGCCGCCGGTGGCGGCCAGCCGCACCTGCCTGACCTTGTCACCGTTGACGTACACGCTCACCGACGTGCCGGCGTTGGCCGCGTAGCGGAGCCCGACGTTGTGCATGCCGGGTGAGTCCGTCCGTACGGTGAACGACGTGCTCGCGCCCGTGGCGGTGTAGCCGTCGACGAAGCCCTTGCCGGTGTAGCCCTGATGGTTCGTGCTCACCTTCGCGCCACCGCGCAGCAAGGCGTTCTCCGCCTCGAGCACCGGTCGCGTGGCCACGGTGATGGAGTCCAGGTTGACGTTGCCCATGTCGCCGCTGTCGTACTTGTAGGCGATGGTGTTGGCGCCTGCCTTCAACGTGAGCGGTTCTACCTGGGTGGCCCACAGGTCCCACGTTTCCGTGGTGGGCAACGCTACCTGTTTGACCTTGGTCCCGTTGACGTACACGCTCAGCGACTTGGTGCCGGGTGCGGGGTGCGGGCCGTTGGAGTAGCGCAGGCCCACGTGGTACGTGCCGGCCTCGGCTGCCCGTACGGCGAACTGCGTGGCCGCGCCCGCCGTCCAGTAGCCGTCGACGAAGCCGCTTCCCGAGTAACTGAGATGGTCGGTGCCCAGCTTCGCGCCGCCGCTGTGTGACGCGCTCTCCGCCTCGTACGTCGTGTCCGTCGTCGGGCCGCCGACCAGCGAGTTGAGCGTGTACCAGGCCTCGGTGCTCCACAGCGGCTGCCCTGAGGCCGAGCTGAACGGGCGCGGCGAGCGCAGGTGCACCACGCGCCCAGGCTTGAGACCCGCGATCTTGAGCGTGACCTTCTTCCCGCCGGAGGTCAGCTTCGCGGAGGTGACGGTCAGCGGCTCCTCGTCCACCTTGGGGCCACCGTACGTGGAGGCGGCGGCGTACCGCCATTGGGTGATCTGGTACTTGGACGCCAGCGACGTGGCGGTCTCCGCCGACAGCGGCTGGGTGTACTCCAGCTCGAAGCCGCCCTCGATCGCGCGCATCCTCAGGATGTCGAACGCCTTGTCGTCGCCCGGGGTCAGTTTCTGCAGGCCGTAGGTGAGCTTGCCCGGCTGGCCCCAGTTTCCGCCGGCGCCGAGACCTCCGGCGTAGATGGCGCCGTCGGGCCCCAGGCTGATCCGGTTGACCCCTGCCTCGAGTCCTTGGGTGAAGCGGAAGACCGCGCCTTGGTACTCGCCGTTGACCTTCTCGAGGTAGGCCCGCTGGATCCCGCCGTAGGTGACGTCGCCGAACAGCATCTGTCCCGCGAACCTGCCCTGCCCCATGACCAGCGGGGTGCTGGGGGAGTTGGCGATCTCGTTGTGCGGCAGCCACAGCGCGGGCGGGCTCACCAGGTTGTTGTCGAACGGGCCGTCAGGGTTGGTGTAGTGGTTGAAGAACCGGTCCTTCTTGATGTGCACCAGTTTCGAGGCGGGCAGCCAGCCGCCCTGATTGTCCGTCACGAACAGGTCACCCTCCGGACCCCAGGTGAGGCCGTTGGGCGTGCGCAGACCGCCGGCGATGTATGCGACCCTGCCGGTGGCCTTGTTGACCTTGATGGTCGTGCCCCGGTCCCGCGCCGGCTGCGGGTCGGTGGTGGCGCCACCGTAGTTGATGGCGACGGAGAGGTTGAGGTAGAAGTGGCCGCCACGGTAGAGCAGCCCGAACGCGAACTCGTGGAAGTTGCCGCCGAACGGCCAGCTCGCCACGGTCCTGAGGTTGTCGGCGACCTCGTCGCCGTTGGTGTCGTTCAGCTCCACCAGCCGGGACTTCTCCGACACGTAGAGTTTGCCGTCCACGTACTTGATGCCCATGGGCTCCTGCAGCCCGCCGGCGATCTTCTTGGCGGTCACCTGCGCGGCTGAGGTCTTGCCTGTGACATTGTCGAGCAGGTAGACCTCGCCGAGCTTGGTTTCCGAGCCGCCCCACGTGGCGATCGCCAACCGGTCGTCGGGCAGCCAGTCCATCGCGGTCACCTGCGGCTGGAAACCGTTCGGCCGCAGGTCGGTGAGCGCGAAGTCAGGGTGTACCGACTCCATCGGCAGCCCGTCGCCAGGCGAGTCGGCGCCGCTCTCGCACTCCTTCCGCCCGGGGGCGGTGACCCGCACCACTTCCGCGTCCGTGCTCAGCACCGAGTTCGGTACGAGGGTGAACTCCGCGGATCCAGGTGGTCTCCACTCCAGCTTGAGCTGCTGGCCGTACAGGTGCTCGAAGTGGTCGACGCGCAGCGGGTGGTAGCCAGTGGTCAAGGTGATCATGCCGTCCACAGCGATCGGGCCGTGCCGCCCGTCGTTGATGATCACGACGGTGTCGTCGATGCGCAGCCGGGAGCCGTCGTCGCTGGTGAGCCGGAACTCGTACGAGCCTGCGGCGGCGATGGAGATGTTGCCGATGACCTCGGTGACGAACTTGTCGGTCAGGCCGAAGTCAGCGTCGGAGGTCCAGTCGATCGTGGGCATCAGCTTGTCCACGTTGGGTGTTTGACCGGGCTTGAGCGTGCAGAGCTTGGACAGCTCGACCTGGACGTCGTAGGTGCGCAGGGTGATGCCCGGCTCCTGCGGCGGCACCGCCGCGTGCGCTAGAGCGGGTACGACGAGGCATGAGAGCGCGGTGATCAGTAAGACGGATAACAGGGATAGTTTCCGCATGAGCTGTCCCATCTCGGCGGGGGTGCCGCGTTCGGCGGGGGTGTGGGGGTACGGCATCGCCGGGATAGCTGCGATCCATCGGCGAATGCCGGGTCTCATTCGCTGGAACATGAATGGGTTAACGCTGCTCTGCGCCGTAATATAAGGCTAAATATCCGATCTGCCCATATCTTTCTCCAGAAATCGAAGAAAGCTATGAGTCGTCGGGCAGAAGGGTGCGGCACCGCTTGGCAACGGGCGCAGGCGACCGCAGGAACCTGTACCGCTTCAGAAGTCGTCGCGGGGCGCTTGACCTGTAGGTCGACCTGATGCGGCGGTACGGGCAAGATCGGTCCTTGTGTCTCTCCGTCTCCTGTATCTGATCGCGCTCCGGGCGTTCGGATCCTGACCGCCCTTCTTCGAGGACGGCGTGGCGATGTACTTCCAGATGTGCGAGCGCGACGCATCCGACGAGGACGGCCCTTCTCTTACCCCTCATGGGCAATGCCCGGAGCCGCTCTCCTCCGCCGGCATCCTGTACGCGGCCTTCGCCGCCGGCAGCACCGTGATGAGCTTTGCCCACCTGTCCGTGGCCATCGTCTTCCCGCTCCCGCGATCATGAGAAGAGGCGCCGTCAGCTGGGCATGACCCGGCATCGATCAGGTCACCGAGCGAACCACCCGGCGCGGGCCCGGCGAACGCCCGCGGCGAGGACCGCCCAGCTCGCCACCGTCGTGGCGGCCATGAGCAGGGCCAGGGCGCCCAACGTCTGGCCGTCGGGGTGAATCAGCGCTTGGCCGCGCAGCGCCTGCCAAGTCACCAGGACGATCAGGCCCGCGTACGCCGCGGCCGCCACGATCATCAGGCCCGCCCGGGTCCGCTCGTCGCGCAGCGGGGTGACTCGGCTCGCCAGGAACCCGAGCACCAGCGCCACGACCAGCATGACCTGCAGCCCGTGCAGGCCGACGAAGTGCGGGATGCGCAGGTCGCCGCCGACCGTGCTCCAGCCGGTGAGTGGCAGCCCGGGACCGCCGTCCGGGACGCCCACGTTGTGCTGGGCGGCCAGGGGGATCGCGTGCCCGGCCGCGTCCTTGGCCGTCCACACCTCGCTGGACCTCATCGGTATCAGGAGCCCGAGGCCGATCCCGGCGATGACGAAGGTCAGGCCCGCGCGAATCGCCCAGGTGAGCACGCGGTCGCCGACCCTTTGGAAGATCAGAAGCCCGGCGAGGACGAAGTTCGCCAGCATGAGCAGCTGCACGCCCACGCCGAAGATCAACTGGATGACGTTGTTGAACGGGTCGTCCGCCTGGTTGAAATGGCTGAACGTACCGCGCGCCGCCTGGACCACGACGACGCCGACGTCGAGCATGCCGGTGACGGCCAGCAGCGTCGCCATCCACCAGGTCCAGCGGCTCGCCCTGTGCGGCAGCGTCAACAACCAGGCCAGCGTCAGGCCGTACACGATGAACGACACGGCGAACTTGAGGGGTTTCCCCCAGACCGGCGCGCCGAGCAGGACACGGTCGTCGACCACCATGCCCACGGCCGAGACGACCAGCAGCAGTGCCATCGAGGCGACCATCAGCAGGAGCGGGCGGTGCAGGCGGCGGACCGCCGTACGGGCTGGTTCGAGGACTGCGGGCATCGGCACGCCTTTCGAAGCGGAAGCCGCGATGACGGAACAGCCCCGACGTTAGGAATCGGCGCGGTTCCGTCCCAGCCTGGCGGCCCCCGAACCAGAGGACGGCCAGCCCTCCCACGGGTGGTAGGGCCAGCCGTACCAGGGTGTTTGACCTGCTTGGCGGTGGTCCGTGGTGGGCCTTGCCGCAGCCAGGAGGTTCCCCGGCGACCGTTCCCGTTCGCTCATCCCAGGCCAGGCCAGGGGCAGGTCGTTGCGGGCCTGTTCCGGGTCGGTGGCCCAGATCCACAGCCGTTGGGCGGGTGGCACCTGGTGGTAGCCGCCGAACAGTCCGACTTCGGTCATGTTGCGCAGGTCCACGCACACCCGCTGGACTGCGCCAATCGGCCGTACGATCTGATGTCCCGTGGTGATCCCGGACGGGCGGGTTCATCTGATGGCTCGTGGGTACGCGTATGGCTGGGCCGCCTGACCGAGTGCGTAGCTCTAGCACCGTATATACCCAGTCGCGCCGCCCGTCAGGCGTCGGGGCACGCCCAGTGCCTCGAGTTGGGGGATTCATGAATATTCCGCGAGGGCAGGTCCTGGTGCTGTACGGCATCGCCGGGGACCTCGCCAAAAAGATGATCATTCCAGCGCTGTATCGGCTCACCGCCCGCGGCGTACTCGACGTTCCGGTCATCGGCGTGGATCGCGGGCCACAGGAGGCGGCCGCGCTGCGCGAGCACGTGCGCGACAGCGTCGCCGCCGCCTGCGACCGGGTCGATGAGGAGGTGCTCGGCGCGTTCCTCAACAGGCTCGTTCCGTTGACCGGCGACGTGACAGAACCCGGCCTGTATTCGCAGATCGCGAGCCACATCCCCGACAACGCGTTCGCGGTCCACTACCTGGCCGTGCCCCCCGCGCTGTTCGGGCCGATGGCCGAACAGCTGGCCGCCGCGGGGCTGAACGCCTGCGGGCGGCTGGCGGTGGAGAAACCGTTCGGCCACGACCTTGCCTCCGCCCGGCAGCTCAACACCGCGCTGCACCGGCACTTCCCGGAGGAGCGGCTGCTGCGGGTTGATCATTTCCTTGGCAAGGAGATGGTGCAGAACCTGGTGGCGTTCCGCTTCGCCAACAGCCTGCTGGAGCCGATCTGGAACCGCGATCATGTCGCCTCCGTGCAGATCACGATGGCCGAGGCGTTCGACGTCATCGACCGGGGTGCGTTCTACGACGCGGTGGGCGCCGTCCGCGACGTCCTGCAGAACCATCTGCTGCAGGTCCTGGCGTACCTGACCATGGACCCTCCGTCCGACCACAGTCCAGAAAACGAACGCGGCGAAAAGCGACGGCTGATGTGTGCGATCCGCGCAATCGATGCGGAGGAGGACCTGGTGCGCGGCCAGTACGCCGGCTATCTCGACACCCAAGGCGTCGCCGCCACGTCGACCACCGAGACCTACGCAGCGGTGCGGCTGTGGATCGACAACTGGCGCTGGACCGACGTGCCGTTCCTGATCAGAACAGGCAAGGCCCTCGCGGCCACGACCACCGAGATCGCGGTACAGCTCCGCCGCCCACCGCGCATGCTGTTCGCCTCCGGCAACGCCGAACGTTTGCGACCCAACGCCGTGCGTTTCTGCCTGGAACCCAATCCCGGAGTGACGTTCGAACTGCTCGCCAAGGCGCCCGGAAAGGTCGACGCGGTTCGCGAGGTGCCGGTGTCGGTCAGCTTCGGCGGCGAGCTGGGTCAGGCGGAGAGCGCGTACGAACGCATCTTCACCGATGCGCTCTCCGGCGACCCGCGCCACTTCGCCCGCCAGGACACCGTGGAAGAGCAATGGCGCATCGTCGATCCCATCCTCGACGCCAAATCCACGCCGGAGCGTTACGAACGGGGCACCTGGGGGCCCTCCGGCGCCGACCGGCTCACCGAAGAGGGCCGCTGGATCCCCACCGTCGCCCGCGTCTCCGCTTGATCGTTTCGGCATTCCGCACGCCAGGCCCGGCAGCACCGGCCGGTCCCCGGCAGGCGTAGGGGCACAGGTGCTCTCCTGCCAGGATGCTCATTCCAGGGCCTCCTTGGGCAGGCCGGTTTCGAGGGACTCGATGACCCAGTCAGCCTTGGCCTCGGCGAGCTGGGCGGAATTGAACTTGTGGCTGGCCACCCCGACGCAGGCGACCCCGGCCGCGTGCGCGCCCGCCACGTCGTGAGGGGTGTCGCCGATGACTAGGCAGCAGTCCGGGTCCAGGTCCTCGCCGTAGACCAGGGAGGCCCGGCGCAGCGCGATGCGGGTTACCTCGGCGCGGTCGTTGGAGTCTGAGCCGTAGCCGCCGAAGGAGAAGAACCGGTTCAGGTTGGCGCGGTGCAGCTTGATGTGCGCGGCGCTCTCCAGGTTGCCGGTGATCAGGCCGACCAGGTAGCCCTTGTCGACCAGCCCCGTCAGCAGGTCCTCGACGCCGGGCAGCACGTGGTAGCCTTCGGACTCCTCCACGGTTCGGCGCAGGTAGTGCAGGCGGCGTTCCAGGAGCCTGGCGAACTCGTGCCGTTCGGGCTTGCGGCCCAATACCGCTTCGAAGGTCTTACGGCCCACGTCGGGGTCGGTCATGCCGGTGTCGGTGAACTTGCCGATGTCGGCGGGGATGCCGTACAGCTTGTCGAAGGCCAGGCGCCACGACTGGGCACCCGCCCCGCCGGTGGTGATCAGGGTGCCGTCGATGTCGAACAGCAGGGCCAGGCGCCGGTGATCGGAGGCACTCATCTGGCCGGCCGTTCCGCGTGCGCGCCGAAGCCCTTGCGCATGGCCGACAGGACCTGGTTGGCGAAGTGGTCCAAATCCCTGGAGCCGAACCGGGAGAACAACGCGGTGGCCAGGGTGGGCGCGGGCACCCCCTCCTCCACTGCGGTGACCGCGGTCCAGCGGCCCTCGCCGGAGTCCGAGACCCGGCCGGAGAACTCCTCCAGGGTCGGGGACCGCAGCAGGGCAGCGGCGGTGAGGTCCAGCAGCCAGGATCCGATCACGCTGCCGCGGCGCCACACCTCCGCTACTTCGGCGAGATCGATGTTGTAACGGTAGTACTCGGGCTGCTCAAGTGGGGCGGTCTCGGCGTCGGCCTGGCGGCTCGCGGTGCCGGCGTTGGCGTTCTTCAGGATGTTCAGGCCCTCGGCGTAGGCGGCCATAACCCCGTACTCGATCCCGTTATGCACCATGGCGAGCTGGTTTGCTTGATCGGCCATAAGTAGTTAACGCTCCTCTGACTGTGGCCGTCGAGAAGTGGCCGTGCGCAGGGCGTCGCGTCGTACCGACCGCGTGGTATCGAAAATGGCCGAGCCGACGACGGCGATGGTTACCCAGGCGTCGACCGCCATAGCGATGGCCTGTTCGTGGATGCCCCCGTCCACCTAGACGTCTGTACCGGTAAGCTCCGGCTGGCCAGCAGCCCCGCGGCCCGGCGCACCTTGTCCAGCGTCGAGGGATTCGGTTCCTGGTCGCCGAAGCTCCGATCGACGGTCATCATCAGAACCAGGGCGACCTCGGTGAGGATCTCTTCGACGCTTCCGGTGAAGTAGCCGGGTTCAGGAACACCCCGGCGCCGGAGCCCAACGCTCGTATGTTCTCGATCGGCTGGTGCCGCTGGCCGGATGCCTCGGCGTACACCGTCACTGGCCTCATACCCACTTTAGCCGCATGTACCAGGGGCGCCATTGCCGCCACCGTCCCCGGGCTGAACCTGAGGTTGGGCACGAAGGCGAGGCTGTCCCGTGCCCGCTTGATGAGCCGGTCCCGGTCCCCACCCGGACTTGGCCACCCCGATCAGCGGCACATCCAGCCGTTGCCTGGCCACCAGCGCGGCCAGTGCCGGGAAGATCTGCTTGTACGCCAGATCTCCGGTCGCCCCGAAAAATACCAGAGCATCCGGAGGGCCATGCGCATGGCTTCTGGTCATGATCGCTCCTCCTGATCCTTTCCGGTGGCGTCTTTCGTCTGCTGTCCTGACCAGCCGTCCATCCCGGCCTTCCGCGGCCCTTCCACCACGGCGAACGCCCGCGAGCGCCCCAGCCCGGCGCTCTCCGGTCTGCGATTAAATGGACTGCCGGTAGCCGAAGAACTCGTGGTCGGGGTTGTAGCCGCCGTAGCCGCTGCCGACCTCGGCAAAGAGGACCGGCCTCCGATGCCCCGGCCCGAAAAGCCGATCACCTGGGACGGCCCGCTGGCCGACCCGGCCCAGACGCTGCGCGAGCTGCGCCGACGCGCCGGCCGGCCGTCCTACCACGACCTGGAAGAGCGCACCAGGCACTCCCGCTCGGTGCTGGCCGACGCGGCCGCCGGCCACCGCTGCCCCACCTGGGAGGTCACCCACGACTTCGTGGTGACCTGTGGCGAGAACCCGGACGACTGGCGGCCGCGTTGGGAACTCGCGCGCGCCGCCCCGAGGAGCACACGCCGAGAGCCTACCCGTGGCGGCGAGGCGGGACATGACCATCAGGCGCGCGTTGTCTCTACCACACGGGGTAGAGCCGGGATATTGGGCTGGCGCGAAGCCGTAACTTCTCAGGGAGATGAATCATGCCTATTGCGACTCCAGAGGCCTACGCTGAGATGCTCGACCGGGCCAAGGCCGGCGGATTCGCCTACCCGGCGATCAACGTGACGTCATCGCAGACGCTGAACGCCGCTCTGCGCGGCTTCGCCGAGGCCGAGAGCGACGGCATCGTTCAGGTCTCCACGGGTGGCGCCGACTTCCTTTCCGGCACCACGGTGAAGAACATGGTCACGGGCGCGACCGCGCTGGCCGAGTACGCCCGGGTGGTGGCCGCGAAATACCCGGTCACGGTGGCGCTGCACACCGACCACTGCCCCAAGGACAAGCTCGACGGCTACATGCGGCCGCTGATCGACATCTCGCTGGAACGGGTCGCCAAGGGCCTCGACCCGCTGTTCCAGTCGCACATGTGGGACGGCTCGGCCGTGCTGCTCGACGAGAACCTGGAGATCGCCAAAGAACTCCTCGACAAGTGCGCGCGGGCCAGGATCATCATGGAGATGGAGATCGGCGTCGTCGGCGGCGAGGAGGACGGCGTCGTCGGCGACATCAACGAGAAGCTCTACACCACGGCCGAGGACGCGCTGGCCACCGCCGACGCCGTGGGCATCGGCGACCGGGGCCGCTACATGCTGGCCGCCACGTTCGGCAACGTGCACGGCGTCTACAAGCCGGGCCACGTCAAGCTGCGGCCGAGCGTGCTGAAGGAGATCCAGGACGCGGTCGGCGCCAAGTACGGCAAGGAGAAGCCGTTTGACCTGGTCTTCCACGGCGGCTCCGGCTCGCTGCTGGAGGAGATCCACGAGGCCATCTCCTACGGCGTCGTCAAGATGAACGTCGACACCGACACCCAATACGCCTTCACCAGGCCGATCGCGGACCACATGTTCCGCAACTACGACGGCGTGCTCAAGGTGGACGGCGACGTGGGCAACAAGAAGATGTACGACCCGCGGGCGTACGGCAAGGCCGCGGAGGCGGGGATGGCCGCGCGCGTCGTGGAGGCGTGCGAGAGCCTCAAGAGCGCAGGGACGAAGATCTCCGCCTGACCGGAATGACCGCTGCTCGAGGGACGGATCTCCGGCGGCGGTCCGTTCCCTGGCGTAAGTATGGATAACCTTCTCGCCGGACTACGCAAGAGTCCCTGTCGCGCTTGCGCCAGGGGTTTCGTTTTGCGCTCGGAAGACTGAACCATGCCGGCTGCCGTTCTCGTTGGCGCCCAGTGGGGCGATGAGGGCAAGGGCAAGGCCACCGACCTGCTCGGTGGCGACGTCGACTACGTCGTCCGCTATCAGGGTGGCAACAACGGGGGAGGAGATCCACGCTGATACGCAGGGTCAGTCGTTTCCTGTCTTTGGTTTAGCGCGGTCTACCTTGATCTCGGTGAGGAGGCGGATGCGGCATGAAAGGCCCTGCCGGTGCGCCGCCGGACAATCTTGTCGCCTTTAGTGGCTGAGTCCGGCGGGCGAGAGGTGGCCTTTAGTCGTGTTCGTGCACTTGTAGAGGTCGGAGCGGGTCGCTCGGCATGCCGCTGTCGAGCCATGCGCGAGTCGCCTTGCGGGGCCGGCAGCGCACACGCATATCCGGCATGTAGGACGTATACCGTTGTTGCGCCCGCCTGTACGGCGGTCGAGATCGGGGTGTTGTTGGCACCGCCCCCTTGATGAGGTGCTGCCGTTCGACTCGCACTGGGAAACACGCCGGGCGCCGCGACGCTGGCCAGCACGGCCTCGACCACGGGTCCGCGGGACAGCGCCACCTCGTTGCCGGTCTTGACCTCGGTGGCCACCAGGGACAAACGGTAGGAGGCCTCCTTGATGGCCGTGATGGTGCGCTTGATGTATTTGATCTTCTGCCGGGTGGTCGGCTGGCTGTCCCTTTTGGCTCGTAGCGACGCCGTCACCGAATCCGCGTCGGGCGCCGTTCGGTGACGAAGCCGAGGAGAGGTGGCGTAGTCGGGAGGCGCCGCGGACGCGGCCCGGCCGTGTGGTCGTCGCCGACCGCGTAGCAGTGATCGGCGGTGACCTCGACACCGATGGTGAAGTATGACCTGATGCTGCGTGTTGGTTGATGTTTCGAGTCCTAGACTGGGCGATATAACCGACGCGTTAGGCGAGGATTTCATGGAAATGCACCGCATCGGGCAAATAGTGCATACTATGGGGATTTCGACTGTTCGGTATGGACTTGTGATAAACCTTCTGGAGATCGGGCGAATAAAATTTGAAGACTACGAGGTAGAAAATATTCGTCCCCTCGTAACCTCAAGCCCCCCGCTTGCGTGGCTTATCGCCAGATTGGGGGAGAAGAAGGTCGCTAGGTTGCTCGGCGTCACTGAAATCGTTGTGGGCTCGTTGATCGGAGCGAAACCGATTGCGCCGAGAGCGTCAGCCCTCGGCAGCCTCGCCGCCGTCGGCATGTTCGCCACCACCCTCAGCTTCCTGGCTACGACGCCCGAGGCGTGGCAAGAGACACGCGGGGAACCGAAGCTGTCCCTCGCCGGGCAGTTCCTGGTGAAGGACGTCGTGCTCCTCGGAGCCTCCTTGCTGACGGCCGCGGACGCCCTGCGAGCCGCCGAGCGCCGGTAGCTCAGGGCCTGACCGGGTACCGGTCCACCGCGCTCGGCCCTGGCCCGGGCGGTGGCCACGACACACGGCCGCGTCCCGTCCCGCCCGCGACAGCGGGCAGTGTTCCGGCTCACATCCTGGGTGCTCAGTGCGGGTACACGGTCATGGTGTGTGCCGACGTGGCACAGAACGGTGATGATCTGCCGAGCGCCGGCGCAATGAGGATGACCCTCAGCCACTCGCTGTCAGCGCTGGTGGACGCCGACATCGTGGTGGTTCCCGGATACGACGAGCCCGAGGTTCCGCTGCCGCCGGCGTACCTCGACGCGATCCGGGCAGCGCCGAGCGCGGGGCCCGCGTCGTCGGCATCGCGGAAGCCCGGTCCTTACCAAAGAAGAACGACCGCGCAAGCGGCCGTCCATGGGAATAGTACCGGCCCGTAGAGTGTCTGTATCTGCACGTCCAGGCGCGTTTCACCTGGTTCTCCAGCTTCGCGCCGAAAGGCCGGGAAGGGAGAGCTGTGCCCCGGCAGACCCAGTACCACAAGAACCCGGAAGCCGTTTCGCGGCTCGATCCGGAGCAGTACCGCGTGACCCAGCAGGACGGCACCGAGCGTCCGTTCGCCAACGCCTACTGGGACAACCACGAGCCCGGCATCTACGTCGACGTCGTGTCCGGCGAGCCGCTGTTCGCGTCGGTCGACAAGTACGACAGCCACTCCGGCTGGCCGAGCTTCACGAAGCCGATCGCCAAGACGAACGTCCTCGAGCGCGAGGACTTCAGCCACGGGATGATCCGGGCGGAGGTCCGCTCGCTGCACGGGGACAGCCACCTCGGCCACGTCTTCGACGACGGTCCCCTCGACAAGGGTGGACTGCGCTACTGCATCAACTCCGCGTCGTTGCGGTTCATCCACCTCGACGACCTGGAGCAGGAGGGGTACGGCGAGTACCGCACCCTGTTCACGAGTGACACCGACGACAAGTAAGGAGACGACGTGACCACCGAAAAGGCGATCCTCGCCGGCGGCTGCTTCTGGGGCATGGAGGAATTGTTCCGCCACCAGCCTGGCGTCGTGTCCACGCGCGTCGGCTACAGCGGCGGCGACGTCCCGAACGCCACCTACCGCAACCACGGCACCCACGCGGAGTCCATCGAGGTCGTCTACGACCCCGAGAAGACCGACTTCCGCGCGCTGCTCGAGTTCTTCTTCCAGGTGCACGACCCCTCGACGAAGAATCGCCAGGGCAACGACATCGGCACCAGCTACCGCTCGGCGATCTTCTACACCAGCGACGAGCAGAAGCGGGTCGCCGAGGACACGATCGCCGACGTCGACGCCTCGGGCCTGTGGCCCGGCAAGGTCGTCACCGAGGTCATCTCGGCGGGCGACTTCTGGGAGGCCGAGCCCGAGCACCAGGACTACCTGCAGAAGTACCCCCACGGCTACACCTGCCACTTCCCCCGCCCCGGGTGGAAGCTCCCGAAGCGGGCGACGGCCTGATATCTCCGGCGCGCGAACCCCGGGTCCGCGCGCCGGCGCGTATCCGGGAAAACGTGAGCGAGGAGAGCCCCATGCGTGACTACCCCGAGGCGATCGCCGGGATCGGCCACGTCGAGCCCGTCCCGCGGCGGGTCCGCGCCGTGGCCGGCGGGGCGACGGTGCTCGACACGACCCGCGCGAAGTACGTGTGGGAATGGCCGTACTACCCGCAGTTCTACATCCCGGCCGAGGACGTGACGCCGGGCGTGCTCGTCGACGAGGACCACCCGGCGCGGCTCAAGCGCGGCACTGCGCGCCGCCAGTCCCTCAAGGCCGGGGACGAGGTGCGGCCCGCCGCCGCCCGCCTCTACGGCGAGGACGCCGTCGCGCGACTCGCCGGTCACGTCCGGTTCGAGTGGGACGCCCTCGACGCGTGGTTCGAGGAGGACGAGCGGATCTTCGTCCACCCGCGCAACCCGTACACGCGCGTCGACGCCCTGCGCTCGACCCGGCACGTGCGCGTCGCGCTCGAAGGCCACACACTCGCCGAGTCGTCGTCGCCGGTGCTGCTGTTCGAAACCGGCCTGCCGACGCGCTACTACTTCAACCGCACCGACGTCGACTTCACGCGGCTGGTGCCCACGAGCACGGTCACCGCATGCCCGTACAAGGGCCGCACGAGCGGCTACTGGTCGGTGCGCGTGAACGACATCCTGCACCAGGACCTGGCCTGGACCTACGACTTCCCGACCGCGGCGCTCGACCCGATCAAGGGCCTGGTCTGCTTCTACAACGAGAAGGTCGACCTCTTCGTCGACGGCGCCGAGATCCCGCGGCCGGACACGCACTTCTCCTGACACGTCAGTCCACTTCGGACTGCAGTTGCGCCGCCGCCTGGCGCGCCGTCACGGCGGCTGGGACGTCTGGATCAGATGCGTGCTGGTCAGCGTGCGCTTGCTCGCGCGCAGGCCGGGGATGTCCAGGATGATGGGCTCAGCGCCTGTGTTGATCAGAATTGTTTCGGCGGTGACCGTGAGACTGTCGCCGCCCGCTGTGACGCCGGCGGTGTGCGGGTCGGTGAATGCGGCGTGGCCGGTGACGACCGTCGATGTATCGCGCTGTTCAAGGAGTTGAAATCGCCGGTGCGGAACGTTGAGGTGAGTGCTTGAACCTCTCCGACCGCGTGCTCGTAATGCTCTTGCGGAGAGTCGCTCGCCCGGCGTTTGCTCGAGTGATGGACGAGCGCCTTCGTCGGCGCGCGGCCGACGTTGGGGCAGGTGCCGTCGTACATGCGGTTCGACTGCTAGACGAGCATGATGCGCTTGCCGAGACTGCCTATTTTCGCGGCCACGTTCATGTGCCGCTTGAGGAACGTGTGTTTCTTCGCGTCGGGCGGTCGGAGCGCTCCATTTTTCATGCCTTTACTGCGATTTTCCGGCCCGTGCGTAACATCGTCGTCTTCTCCGGGTAGGCAGCGCTGATGAGCACCACGCCCATCGCTGACCTCGCGTTGGTGTCCGATCGCCATTCCGCGGGCCTGATCAGCCGGGACGGGTCGGCCGAGTGGCTGTGCTTCCCCCGGTTCGACGGGCCGTCCGTCTTCGCCCGTCTGCTGGACGACGAGGCCGGGCACTGGGCGATCCGCCCGGCCGTCCCTTATGAGACGACGCGCCGCTACCTACCGCAGACGATGGTGCTGGAGACCACCTTCCGCACCGGGAGCGGCGCGGTCGTTCTCACCGACGCCCTGCTCACCGGCCCGGACGACGGCGGCCACCGGCTTGGCGTCGGTGTGCCGCACCTGCTCGCCCGACGGGTGTCCGGCGTCGGCGGCGAGGTGCCGATGGAGATGGAGTACCGGCCCCGGCCGGAGTACGGCCTGATCTACCCGATCCTGTCCGTCGTCGACGGCGGCGTGACCGCCCGTGGCGGTGCCGAGTGGCTCGTGCTGACCACGCCGGTCCCCCTCGGCATCGGCGACTGCAGCGGATACGGCGTGTTCACGGTGCGAGAGGGCGAGACACGGCACTTCGGGATGCACCGCTCGACGCTGCAGGAGACTCCCTCGCGGGTGTGGGACCAGGCGGAACTGGCGGCCCGGCTGGACGACACGATCGTCGCCTGGCAGTCGTGGTCCAGCCTCCATCAGGCCTACGACGGCCCGTGGCGCGACCTGGTGCACCACAGCGGGCGGGTGCTGCAGGCGCTGTCCTTCCAGCCCAGCGGCGCGATCGTCGCGGCCGCCACGACGTCGCTGCCCGAATGGGCGGGCGGCGAGCGCAACTGGGACTACCGGTACACGTGGGTACGGGACGCGTCACTGACCATGGGCGCCCTGTGGGTCGCGGCCTGCCCCGACGAGGCGAGCGACTTCTTCGCCTTCCTCACCACCGCCGCCCCGTCGCTGGGCAAGGACCGCGCGCTGCAGATCATGTTCGGCGTCCGCGGCGAGCACGACCTGAGCGAGCGCACTCTGCCGCACCTGCGCGGCTGGCGCGGCAGCCGACCGGTACGTGTTGGAAACGACGCGTGGAACCAGCGGCAGATCGACGTGTACGGTGAGCTGCTCGATGCGGCCGTGCGCCTTGAACGGCAGATCGGCGACATCGACGACGACGTCCGGCGCTTCCTCGTCGTCTGCGCCGACACCGCGGCCGAGCGCTGGATGGAAAAGGACCAGGGCATCTGGGAGATACGCGGGGAGCCGCGGCACTTCCTGTACTCCAAGCTCATGTGCTGGGTGGCGCTGGACCGCGGCATCGCCCTCGCCGGCTTCCTACGGGCGCAGGAGCGTGTCGAGTCCTGGCGGCGGACCCGCGCCGAGATCCGCGACACTCTGCTGCACGAGGGCTGGAACGACCGGGTGGGGGCGTTCACGCAGGCCTTCGGCTCGAACGAGCTGGACGCCAGCGCCCTCATGGTGCCGATCGTCGGCTTCCTTCCCGCGGGTGACCCGCGGGTGCTTTCCACGATCGACGCCGTCGCGGACCGGCTCACTGACGACCGGGGCCTGGTCTACCGCTACCGCACCGCGGACGGCATCGACGGCCTCGCCGGCGAGGAGGGCACCTTCCTGCTGTGCTCGTTCTGGCTGGCGCAGGCGCTCGCCATGTCCGGGCAGGTCGGCCGAGCCAGGGTGTGGGGCTCAACAATAGGATTCGATATCTGACCTGCCGGTTCTCGGGTGGTGTCAGCTGGCCATCTGATCAGCCGGCGATCCGGTACTCGTTGATGAGGCCGCCGAGGATGGCTCTGCGGTGGACTCGTTGGTCGGCCAAGTCGATGGGAGTGGGCGGTCCTGCTTCGGCTTGCGATGGGGACAACTGTCCGATGCCGCGGTGAGGTCGGACCGTGTTGTAGTGCTCCAGATAGCGGATGAGCGTTCGACGTAGATGGTGCTCGTTGAGGATGAGCATGCTGTCCAGGAGTTCGCGGCGTAGGGTGCCGATGATCCTTTCGCAGTGCGCGTTCGTCTTCGGGGCCTGCGGTGGACTCTTGAGGACGCGCAGGCCGGCGTCGCCGAAGACCGCGTCGAAGGCATCGGTGAACTGGCCGCCACGGTCGCGGATCAGAAACTTCAGCTTCGTCATGTCGGTGTCGGTGTTCATCAGGAAGTTGCGGGCGGCCTGGGCGGTCCACGGGCCGGTGGGGTTGGCGGTGACGCCGAGCAGGTGGGCACGACGGCTGCCGTGTTCGAGCATGATCAGGGCGTACAGGCGTGTGAGGTTGACCGTGTCCACATGGAGGAAGTCAACAGCGACGATGTGCTCGGCCTGGGCGCTCAGGAACTGTTTCCACGTTGGCCCGCTGCGACGCGGAGCGGGGTCGATCCCGGCCCGGCTCAAGATGTTCCACACGGTAGAAGCCGAGATCTTGTGGCCGAGGCGGGTCAGTTCACCGTGGATACGCCGGTGACCCCACCGGGGATTCTCCGCGGCCATGCGCAGGATGAGGGCCTTGACCGCGGCCGCGGTGGAGGGCCGGCCGGGACGGCGACGTTTGCTGTAGTCCCACTTCTTGGCCACGAGTGTGCGGTGCCAGGCCAGCAACGTGGCCGGTCTGATCGGGAAGATCTCCGCCCATCGGTAGCGAGGTATCAGGTGCGAGAGCGCCGCCAACCACAGGCGATCGGCCGGCTCGTCACGCACCCGCGGGACCTGACGGCGCAGGACCGTGTTCTGATGCCGAAGCACCAGCAGTTCCGCCTCCTTGGAGACGCTCCTCCGTAGCAGCAGCGCCGGCAAAGACAACAGACGTCGGGTGACGGCGTACACTGTGGACAAGATCACGAAACATGATCCCAGGTGGCCCGGAGCAGCCATCCGGCACCCCTGGGTCCTTCCTCCCACCGGACGAAGGGCTCTGCGCTGGGAGTGATTTGAGTTCTTGAGCCCCACAAGTCACGACGATGCCCGGCGACGCAGTCGCGTAGTTCACGGCCTGGGCCTCTCTCCGCTCGTGCAGCCCAGCCCTCAGGTCCTGCTCGCCGCGACGGTGAACGAGCGTGCACACCCCGCCGAGCCGTTCGGCGTCAGCTGTCGGCGGCACGCTCACCCGGTCGGCATGCCGGCCTTAGCGTCCTCCACAGTCCCGCGCAGGACGGCGATGGTGGACGCCAACTGATCGAGCGATCGCGCGGTCAGCGGGTCGGCGAGCCAGGTACGCAACTCGTTCTGGAACGTCGAGGTGGCGGCATCCGGCAATCGCCGGTCATCCTCGCCGTCACCTGGTGGTACGCGACTCCGTCCGCCCCCGCTCACTGCCCCGTGGTCAGGGCGTCCCTCCAGTCATAAAACGACATGAGGGACGCCTGGATCACGGGAGGGCGCGGCGCAGGCATGACAACTAGAGGGACGCCCGGATCATGCATGGGAAGATAGCGTGATGCAGATCTTGCTGGTAGGCGACTCGACCGTGACCGACTTCGACGGCTGGGGCCCGGGCTTCCGGGCCCGCCTGGTCCCCGGCACCGAATGCCTCAACCACGCCATGGGCGGCCGCAGTTCGAAGAGCTACCGTGACGAAGGCTTCTGGGACAAGGCCTTGGCCACCCGTGCCGACCACGTGCTCATCCAGTTCGGGCACAACGACCAGCCGGGCAAGGGCCCCGAGCGGGAAACCGACCCGGAGACCGAATACGCCGCCAACCTCGCCCGGTACGTCACCGAGGCGCGGGCGGCGGGAATGCGCCCCGCCCTGGTCACCTCGCTCACCGCCGTGACTTCGACGAACGGTCCGACCGGCTGCGCGACACGCTAGGCCCATGGGTGGTGGCCGCCAGGCGCGTGGCCGCAGAGCAGAGTGCGCCGCTGATCGATCTGCACGCGGCCAGCACCCGGCTCTGCACAGCGCTCGGACCGGCGGGATGTGCCCTGCTCTCGCCGCACAGGTCAGACGGCACCGTCGACGCCACGCATCTCAACGCCGCAGGCGCCGCGCGCTTCGGCAGGCTGGTCGCGGACCTGGCGCGCGAAGCGGTGCCCGAGCTGCGGCCGTGGCTGGCGCCAGCCTGATCGCGCCCGCCGCAGCACCGCACCGCCCACTCCCCAGCCGATCACCACGCCGCCGGTCGCGCTGGCGGCATGCCCTCCCGATCCGGGTGGCCCGACGTCGCACTGTGACGACCGCGCATCACGGTCGACGATGACCTGTGTGCGTGCTCGAGCCTTCGAAGCGGGACCGGCGCGGCCTTTCACACGCGATTGAGATGAGATCGGGCCCGAGCCGCTCTGTAGCTCCGGCTACCCCTTCCACGTAACCACCGTCGGCCTACCGGCGTTCACCGCCGACTACCAGGCGCTGCTGGCCACGATGCGCTCGGGCACCGGGCCGATCGCGCTGCAAGACGATCTGATGATGATGAGCGGAATTGTCAGCCCGTCGCATCGCTGCGGGGCGGCAGACTGATCAAGCGGGCCTGACGGCAGTTGCTCGGCGGCCCCGCTTGTGGTGCGCGCGCCGGGCTCCGATAGTAGCGCCGCCTCCCCGAGTCACGCCTGGAGTCGGCCGCTCGCGTTCGTGACCTGATCAGGAGCCGTGGCAAGGGACATGTGGTCTCAACCCAATGCCGGTGGTGCTGTGCTGTCGCGGAGGACGAGTTCCGCCGGCAGCTCGATGCGCGCCGGTGGATCCTTCGACAGCAGCGCCATCAGGGCGGCGGCACCCAGGTCTGGCCAAGGCTGGCGGACGGTGGTCAGAAAGGGGGTCACGCTTGTGGCCACCACGGAGTCGTCGAAGCCGACGACGCTCACATCGTGCGGCACACGCAGCCCGTGCTCGGCCAGTGCCTGATATATCCCCAGTGCCATGCCGTCGGAGCAGGCGAAGAAGGCAGTTGGCGGCTCAGGCAGTTGGGTGAGCAGATCGCGAACGGCTTCCGCGGCGGGCTCGGTGCGGAAATAGCCGCAGACCTGCCACCGAGGGTCCGTTCTCAGACCGGCCTCCGTCATGGCCTGTTGAAAGCCGGCCAGCCGCTCGCGTGCGGCCGGCACGCCGGGCCGACCCGTGACGACCGCGATCCTCGAGTGCCCCAGGCTGATGAGATGCTCCGTGGCGGCGCGGGCGCCGAGCTGGTTCGCCGAGGACACGACGGTTACGCCCGCCGGTACTTTGCCCAGCGGGTCAATGATCACCATGGGGATGTCGTGATCGATGAGCCAGGCGCGCTGCGCGCTGGTCAATGACGTGCGCGCCAGCAGGACGCCGGCGCTGTCGCGCGTGCTGATCCGGTCCAGCCAGACCGAAGGCGGCTGGTGGTACCGCGTCCGATCGACGACGGCGGAGACCACGATGTCCACTCCTGCCCGCCAGGCCGCCTCTTCCACGCCACTGAGAATGGCCAGGGAATAGGGCGAGGTCAGACACTGCAGCACGATGTCCAGCATGCTGCCCCTGCGGTAGTGGGCCGGGCGAGGCACATAGCCCCGGCGCTCAAGGACCTTGGCGATGAGCTTGCGGGTGTGCGGAGAGACATCGGATTTGCCGTTAAGTGCCTTGGACACTGTGGAGACCGAGACACCGGCCTCCCTGGCGATTACTGACAGCTTGGGCCTCACCGGCTCACCATTGCTCAGCCTGCTCTCCTGACGCAAGCGTGAGGTGCCGAAAATTTCGCAGCGACCCACATTTGCGCAGGTAAAGCCGTGAGGGTGTGGCGACCGCCCGTTGACGATCCATCAACGTTCAGGCAAAAGTCTTAGCAACCGATTGCAGCGATGGTGAGGCACTGACCTGTGTTGACGAAGGAGCTATCTGTCCATGGCTGTCCCCACGATGGGTCATCACCGGGCTCGCCGCACCAGAGCGGCGAAAGCATCAGAGTCACCTCGTCGGCGGGGACGGTGAAGGGATGAGCCTCTGGAACCCCGGCCTCGGTGACGGCACCTATCACAACCCCGTGCTGAACGCCGACTGGTCCGACCCCGACGTCATCCGGGTGGGCGAGGACTTCTACCTGACCACCTCCACCTTCGCCAGGGTGCCCGGTCTGCCCATCCTGCACTCGCGGGACCTCGTCAACTGGACGATCGTCGCGCACGCGCTGCCCGAACTGGACGGACTCACCAAGCCGGAGCCCGGCTGCCGGGTCTGGGCACCGTCGCTGCGTTACCACGACGGCAAGTTCTGGATCTTCTGGGGCGATCCAGACCGCGGCATCCACGTGATCACCGCGACCCACGCGCGCGGCCCATGGAGCGTTCCCCGCGTGCTCAAACCCGGCTCTGGCCTGATCGACCCATGCCCTTTCTGGGACGAGGACGGCAGCGCTTACCTCATACACGGCTGGGCCAAGAGCCGGACCGGGTTCAACAACCGGCTGACGCTGCACCGCATGTCGCCCGACGGGCGAGAGGTCCTGGACGAAGGCACAGTGATCATCGATGGTGACCAGCTGCCCGGTTACAGCACCCTGGAAGGTCCCAAGCTCTACAAGCGCGACGGGTATTACTGGGTCTTCGCGCCGGCCGGGGGCGTTGCCGACGGCTGGCAGTCGGTCTTCCGCGCCAAGGACATCACCGGGCCGTACGAGGACAGGATTGTCCTGAAGCAAGGGCGCACCAACATCAACGGCCCGCACCAGGGCGCCTGGGTGGACGCCCCCGACGGCTCGCACTGGTTCCTGCACTTCCAGGACCGCGGCCCCTTCGGGCGCGTGGTCCACCTGCAGCCCATGCGCTGGGCCGAGGACAGCTGGCCGGTCATCGGCGAGGACGGCGAACCCGTGTCAGGCGGGCGCATACCCGTCGCCGGCCGGCGGGCGGCCGTGCCACCGAGCGGAGACACCTTCCTTTCCGGCAAGCTCGGCCCGCAATGGCACTGGCCGGTCAACCCCAAACCCACCTGGTACCGGATCGGCGGCGGCGCCCTCGTCCTGGCCTGCCTGCCCGGCCCCGACGACCTGCGTGAGCGCGGCCAACTCGTCGCCCAGCGGCTACCTGGCCCGCCGTTCGTCACCCGCACCCGCCTCACCCTGGACGCCGCGCCCGGCTCGCGCGCCGGGCTGGTGATCCTCGGCCACGACTACGCCTGGCTCGGCATCGAGCTGACCGCCGACGGTCCCGTCCTGGTCTGCCGTACGGCTGAGGCCGCCGGACCAGAGCGTGACCTGGTCCCGCCCGTGCCCCTTCAGCGGCCCAAAGCCGAGCTCACCGTCGAGGTGGACGCCTTCGGCCGGTGCGTGTTCGCCACCGGCGGGGTCTTCGACGCGGTGCCGGGGCACTGGGTCGGCGCCGTCCTCGGCCTGTTCGCGGCCGGCGAGGCGGGCTGGGCAGGCTTTCACGGATTCGCCATCGACTGCTCATGAGAGCAGCAGCCATGGTCGGCGTGCCACGTTACCGAGGCTCAGACCACCGACAACAAGCGCAACGGAGGCTGACATGCGCGCATTCCTCGCGATCGTCTTAACGGCGTTCGTCCTGATAGCGCCCGCTCCTGCCCATGCGGCGGACTACGAACCGGTTGAGCCGGTCTGGACCGAGCAGCCCATCGGCTTCGCCGCCCTGCCCGGCCACGGGCTGGAGACCACGACCGGCGGCGCCGGCGGCCAGGCCGTGGTGGTCGACACCCAGGCCGAGCTGGAGCACTACGCGGGCGCCGCGGAGCCGTACACCATCAAGGTCCAGGGCTCCATCACGGTGGAGCCGTTCGGCAAGGAGATCGCGGTCGCCTCCAACAAGAGCATCATCGGGCTCGGCACTGGCGCGGAGATCGTCCACGGTGGCTTCCGGCTGATCAATGTCTCCAACGTCATCATCCGCAACCTCACCATCAGGGACACCTACGTTGCGGGCGACTGGGATGGCAAGACGCACGACTTCGACGGCATCCAGGTGGACACGTCCCACCACATATGGATCGACCACAACCGCATCCAGCGGACCGGCGACGGCCTGGTCGACCTGCGCAAGGACATCGACTTCGTGACGCTGTCGTGGAACGTCTTCGCCGACCACAACAAGGCGGTGGGCATCGGCTGGACCAGCAACGTCGTCACCAAGGTGACGGTCCACCACAACTGGTTCCGCAACACCTTCCAGCGCAATCCAAGCGTCGACAGGACCGAGGCCGCGCACCTGTTCAACAACTATTTCCAGAACATCGGCTACTACGGCTCCATGATCCGCGGACCGGGCCGGATGGTCGTGGAGAACAGCTACTACGACACCGTCACCGACCCGATCGTGGTCAAGGACCCGGACTCTCAGCTCGTGCAGCGCGGCAACATCTTCTCCGGGACCAGGGGCCGCCGCGACCGCAACGGGGCCGCGTTCGACCCGTCCAGCTACTACTCCTACCGGATGGACCCGGCCTCGGAGGTGCCCGCGCTGGTCAGGAGGCACGCCGGCCCGCGGGGCAAGGAGGAGCCGCGTGAGACGATCACGGTTGCCCTGGACGGCAGCGGCGACGTGGGCAGCCTCCAGGCGGCCATCGGCATGGCGGCGACCGGACCGGCCACCATCGTGGTTAAGCCAGGCGTCTACCGCGAGATCGTGCGGATCTGGCCCGACCGCCACAACATCACCATCAGCGGCGCTACCGGCGACCCCAAGGACGTGGTGATCACGTACGGCACGGCCGCGGGCGCCCAGAAGTTCTACGGAGGCCTGGAGGGTATTGCGGGCAGCCCGACCCTCGCGAACCACGCCAGTGACATCATCTTCGAGAACCTGACCGTGGAGAACTCCTACGACGAAGCCGCGAACGGTCCCAGCCAGGCCCTGGCCGTCAGGACGCTCGGAGACCGTGTCGTCTTCCGCAACACCCGGTTTCTCGGCAACCAGGACACCTTCATGCTCGACACGCCCGCCAAGACCGACATCCGGCGGACCTACCTGCATGACTGCTACGTCGAGGGCGACGTGGACTTCATCTACGGCCGCGGCACCGGCGTCTTCGACCGGTGCGTGATCCACTCCGTGGCGCGGGGGCTCGGCGTCGTCACCGCCGCCGCCACCACCGACTCCAACCCCTACGGGTTCCTGATCAACAGATCGGAGTTCACCAGCGACGCGCCGGCCGGGTCGGTCTACCTCGGTCGCCCCTGGCATCCCAACGGCGATCCGACCGCCATCGCGCAGGTGCTGGTCCGCGAGTCAACGCTCGGCGCGCACGTCAACGCCGCACCGTGGACCGATATGGCCGAATTCTCCTGGCGGGATGCCCGCTTCTCGGAATACCGCAACACCGGGCCGGGCGCGACTCCCGGGCCGGACCGCCCGCAACTGCCGGACACCGAGGCCGACAAGTACACGATGCAGCGCTACCTCGGGGACTGGCAGCCGAGCTGAGCCTCCCCCTTCCCTGGTTTCCTTTGTGCGAGAGGAACTGCATGGCAACCAACGGGCCCGCTGTGCCCACCACCCAATCCCACGCGATCCACCGCCCTCTCGGCGTGAACCAAGTCGCCATCACCGGTGGTCTGCTCAGCCAGTGGCAGGAGCGCAACCGAGCGGTCAGCATCCCCCTCGGCATGGAGCAGATAGAGCAGGCGGGCAGCCTGCCCAACCTGCGCCTGGCCGCTGGGGAGGGGCGGTGAGTTCCGCGGGTTCCGGTCTCCGCGATGCCGCGTGTCGCGGAAAAGCAGGTAATCGATGGCGTCGGCACCACCGTCGCCATCGAACTCGACGCCCGCGCGGTATCCGCGCCAACCGGGCCGCGCCTGCCGTACAGCCAAGCGACTCTCAACAGCGGCACTCCGACGCGGGCAACGGCCATCCCCTACGTCCAGGAGGACAACCGCGACGGACGGGCGATGCGGGTCTGGGTCCCAACCGAGTGAGGGAACACCCCATGAGACGACATGACCTGTTGAAGATGGGCGGCCGGCCGCCTCGGCGCCGAGGCGGCCGCCTGCGGCGGCGAGACGAGCTCCGAACCGGCCAAGCAACTCCCGTTCATGTACTGGGCTCGTGTCCTTCCCGCTCGCCAAGCAGATCGAGCAGTTCGGGATCAGCGTCAGCATCACGTTCCCCGCGGCCTGGTACGGCCTCCTCCGCAGCAACGGCGGCGACTTCGCCGACGAGGCCGGTAAGAAGTGCACCCTGGACTCGCGAGGTCTTGCAGAACCTTCAGGACCCGATCTACAAGCACCGCGTGATGCTCAGCCCCGGCCAGCTCGCCGCCACCGGCGACGACGTGCCGCGTACGAACATCATGCTCAAGACCCGGCGGGTGGCCATGGCCGTGGACGGGCTGGTTAGCAGCCGTCATGCTCCCACTTCCTCCACCTGACTGGTGAAATGCCATGCCATAGCGCCCGAAAATTTCGAACTATCGGTGTTTGCGCTGGTAGTGGGCCCTCGGCATGCTCGTGCCATTGACGTTACGGGCAAGCTAACGCAACGTTTCCTGCAACCGATTGCAATCCCCGTGAAGGAGTTCTGCACATGGCCGTCGCCCCGGCGCGCCTGCCCCGCTCGAGAAGTCGCCGAGCAGGGGCGCTGACACCGTATGTGCTGATCGCGCCGTCGTTGATCGCGATGCTCGGGTTCCTCGTCTACCCGATGGGTAGCGTGCTCTACTACAGCCTCCAGCACTACAACGTGACCAAGCCCTGGGACAACGGCTTCGCCGGGCTGGAGAACTTCCGCACGCTGCTGTTCGAGGACCCGATCTTCTGGCAGAGCCTCGGCTTCAGCGTCAAGTGGGTGGTCGTCGAGGTCGTGCTGCAGTTGTTGC
>NZ_JBQQBR010000067.1:0-45687 GCF_052245935.1 Nonomuraea sp. 3N208
CCTGAACGGCGCCGACAACATCGCCCAAGCCATCCGCTACATCTCCCGCGACGCCACCCGCGCTCTCACCGTCCTCAACCTCGCATGATCGAGAAACGGGACAAAACCCCACTACGCCGGAGCCCTGGGGTCGATACCGACGAACTCCCCCATGGACCCTCCCCGAGGGTGTGGGTTACAAGGCAGAAGTCAAGCACACCGGCCAATCCGGGTAAACGCCCCACGTATCTCTATAAACAACCGGAATTACACTCGCATGGTTGCGGACGGGTCAAAAATGGTCATTACAACCCGTCTATACTAAATATCGGCGAAACCGTCACTCCCGTCGGCCGGATGACAACACAGACTGCATCCGCTGTAGCCATCCAGACTGCAGTTTCAGCCACTCTTGCCCGACGCTCGGTGTACAACCAATCGAGGTGACTTCACACTACAGCGGTTGAAAGTCTGAGGTAACACGGCGTGGTTGCGTGCTCGCGGCGGGGTTCGGGAGTATGCCGGTGGGATGCGTTATCCGGATGGTGGTGGTCTGACCCCGGCGGCGCGAGCCAAGCGTGAACAGGTCCGCTTGGAGGCTGCCGGGTTATTCGCCGCAGGCATGTCGCCGCCTCAGGTGGCCAAGAAGCTGCGGGTCTCACGCAAGTCGGCCTATGTCTGGCACAAGGCCTGGCGCACGGCAGGGATCGAGGCGCTGGAGTCGAAAGGGCCGGGCGGGCAGCAGTGCCGGCTCAGCGATGCGCAGGTGGAGCGGTTGGAAGCCGCCTTGGACGCCGGTCCGGCCGTGTGGGGGTGGACCGAGGATCAGCGGTGGACTCTGGCCCGTGTCAGCGTCCTGGTCGGCAGGTTGTTCCACGTCACCTACACCCCGCGCGGGATCTCCTACCTCCTGCATCGGCTGGGCTGGAGCCCGCAGGTCCCCCAGCGCCGCGCCACCGAACGCGACGAAGAAGCGATCGCCACCTGGGTGAAGGAAACCTGGCCGCTGGCGGAACAACGGCGCGGGACCAGGACGCGTGGATCTGCTTCGCCGACGAAGCAGGACAATCGCTGAGGCCGCCCAAGGCCCGCACCTGGTCCCGCCGTGGACGCACCCCCACCGTCACCGTCTCCGGCAAGGGCTCCGGGCGCGTCAACCTGGCCGGGCTGATCTGCCTCAAGCCGGGGCAGCGGACCCGGCTGATCTACCGCATGAGGATCTACCGGCGCCGTAAGAACGAACGCAAAGGGTTCACCGAGACCGACTACGCCCGCCTGCTGGACGCCGCCCACCAGCAGCTCGGCGGGCCGATCGTGCTGATCTGGGACAACGTCAACACCCACGTCGACGCCCGGATGCGCAACCTGATCGACACGCGCCCGTGGCTGACGGTGTTCCACCTGCCGACCTACGCGCCCGAACTCAATCCCGTGGAAACCGTGTGGTCGCACCTCAAACGCGGCCTGGGCAACCTGGCCCCCTGCACCCTCGACGACCTCGCCACGATCATCCGCAGCCGACTCAAGCAAATGCAGTACCGCCCCGACCTGTTAGACGCCTTCCTGGCACACACCGGCCTGATCACGAACCCGAGATCGACATGACACCCCGAACTTTCATTCTCTGTACGTCGGTCCTGCCGCACATGCATGGGCCGTACAACGCCGTTGAGACGCTCGTCTACCCGGGACGGGATACCACATGCGACTCACACACATACCGAGCTGACTGTGCCGATCTTTCAGGAGGGAAGAACCCGATCCGTAGTAGCGCATGACC
Source organism: Nonomuraea sp. 3N208 (assembly GCF_052245935.1). Lineage (NCBI taxonomy): Bacteria > Bacillati > Actinomycetota > Actinomycetes > Streptosporangiales > Streptosporangiaceae > Nonomuraea > Nonomuraea sp. 3N208. The sequence goes on from NZ_JBQQBR010000067.1 coordinate 1,760, forward strand.
GCTCGCTCGATCTATTCGCGAACCGCTTCGAGCTAACCCGGCATGTCGTCACGCTCATCAACGAGGACCCGCCCCCAGAACGGATCCTGTACCTGCACGGGCTGGGTGGTAACGGCAAGTCGCTGCTGCTGCGCCATCTGGAGAAGCGTTGCTGCCTGCGTACCGACACATGGGAGGGCGTTCGCGAGGCCCCTGACCCCCAGCTGCTGGAGCAACTGGCCGAGCGTGGTCAGCAGGTGCCAGTGGCCAGGATCGATTTCGGAGCCCGGCCAGCGGGCGAGAATCGCCCGCAAGAGGCGTTCTCGGCGTTGTTCATGCTCAAACGCCAACTCGCCCAGCACGGGATCGCCATGCCCCGCTTCGACTTCGCCGCCATCACCTACCTCCACAAACTCGGCTTCGACATCGCCCACCGGGTGCCCGAGCTGTTCCCCCGCGGCGAGGTCAACATCGCGTTGGACATCGCCGATGCCGTGTTGACGCTGCCAGTTCTGCGCGTGGGGCAGCAACTCTTCCACATGCTCAACTCGCGCATGGACAAGGCCTTCACCCGCCGGCGGATGCAACGCCGTCTCTCACAGCAGGACGCGGAAGACATCCTGGCTCTCGTGCCCGAGCCGGACCTACTGCATGAGCTGCCGCGCCTGTTCGCCAAGGACCTCAACGACGCAGCCGGCGACCACGCGCGGATCGTGTTGCTCTTCGACACCCACGAGGCGTTCTTCGGCGAGGCCATCGGCGATGCCGACAGCCTGATTCACGCTGACAAGCTGATGCGCGATGAGTGGCTGCGCTGCCTGCTCGGCCACCTCGATCTGGGAGCCGGGATCGTCGCCATCGTGGCAGGCCGCACCCGTCCGCCGTGGCCGTCCGCTCCCGTCTTCCCCATCCCGGAGCGCTATATCGAGCATCGGCTGGTCGGCCACCTGACCACGGCTGATGCGACGCAGTACCTCACCCTCGCCGGCATCACCCATCCAGCCATGCAAACAGCGCTGGTGACCTACGCCTCCACCGCCCCGGACGAGGTACACCCCTACTTCCTGGGCTTGTGCGCCGATGTGACGCTGGCCGCCGGCTCCCGTCTGGATCCTGCCGACTTCGCCACGTTGGTCGACAAGGAACGCGACCTGGCTCGCCGGTTGCTGCAGTGGACGCCTGCCGAAGCTGAGTACGGCATCCTGGCCGTAAGTGCCTGCCGCGCCTTCACCGCCGAGACCTTCCACCACCTCGGCCAGGCGCTCGACTTCCCCTGCGATCGCAGCGCCTTCAGCAAACTGACGGCCTTCTCCTTCATCTCGCCGCTACGAGGCGGTACGGCCAGCGGATCCGGCGCATACACCATGCACAACATCCTGCGCCGCTCCCTCCAACACGTCCGCCCGGCGGAGGTGCGCAGATCCCATGAGGTGCTGGCTCGGCACTACAGCGGGCGCCAGGAGTTCACCGCCGAGTTGGAAGCGGCCTATCACCTGAGCCATCTCCACGCCGCCCAAGGCGTCACGGCCTGGGCCACGCTCATGGATCGCAGCCTGGCCACCGGACGCTTCGACCAATGCCGCGCCCTCGCAAGCCTGCTCAGCGACCTGCGCATCGACCGCGACGAGGACAAAGGCCGCTGCCTGTACCGCGTGGCCCGCGCCTATCTCGGGCTCGGCCGCTGGAGCCAAGCCGAAGCCCTGCTGGACGGACTACCTCACCGGTCAGCACACGCCGAGTTGCTCCGCGCCGAGGTGGCCTTCTGCAGAGGCGACTTCGAAAGGGCAGGCAATCTCGCCCAGGCGGCGTTGGCGCTCACGGAAGGCGACGCCCGGGAAGGCTTCCTGTTCCGGTTGGCCGAGATCGAGCTGTATCGAGGGCGTTTCGCAGAAGGACGCGAGCACGCCACCGAGGGCATGAACGCCACGACCGATCAGGCACCCTGGCTCAAACTTCTCGGCGAGATCGAATACTTCTCCGGCAACGTCGATCGTGCCGACACACTCATCAACCAGGCACTTCAGGACGTGGCTGCCCGTCCCGCCCACCTGCGCGACCAGGCCCTGTACGCCGGCCTGCTGCAGGATGCAGCACTGGTCGCCGAGGCCGCCGGCGCCTGGCAAACCGCGTTGGTCAACCAGAACAAGGCTCTCGACATTCGTAAAGCGTCAGAAGACGCCCGCGGAGTCGCTCAATCCCTCCACGGGTTGGGCAAGGCCCAATGCGGTCTCGGCCTGGTACGAGAGGCCGCTCAGACGCTGGCTGAGGCCGGTCGCGCAGCCCGAGATCTCGGCGACGGCCTACTCGCCGCGAAGGTCACCCACAGCGAAGCCGACGTACGCCAAGCTAACGGCGACCATGCAGGCGCGTGGCAACTGACCGTCCAGGCCCTGAAAGAGTTCGAGCACCACGGCACTCCCTACGATGTGGCCTCCGCCTGCCTTTCACTGGCCCGCCTGGCGCAGGGTCGCGAACGCGTCCGCTACGCCGATCGCGGACGACACGCCATCGAGCAGGGTGGGTTCGGCGTCCTCGCCCAATTGTTCCCCGACCAGTCGATCCCATCTGCGGTACGCATCCTCAACGGGCTTACCGGCTTCTGCTGCGGCGACGCGCTCGGCGTCCCCTGGGAGGGCAAGCCTCCCCAGGACATCCTTCTCTCCGACATACTCACCGCACGAGAGGGATGGCCGCTCGGCAGCACGTCAGACGACACCGAACAGCTCATCCTGCTCGCCCGGAATCTGATCGGCACCGGCGGCTCAGAGGCGGCGTTTCTCACCGCCCTGGCTGCGGCAATGCCGACCATGCGGGGAGCCGGCCCCACCACCCAGAGAGCTGTAGCGCGTTTCGAAGCAACCGGAGAACTGGTAGCCGATGGCGGAGCGACCAACGGCGCCATGATGCGCGTGCTGCCCATTGGCTGGGCTGTTCCCGCTACCGATGCCGAACGCCGCCGGGAGCTGGCCATACGAATCACGAAGACCACTCATGCCGATCCGAAGGCGATCGCCACCGCCTGTGCAGTGGCCGCCATGGGATCTTGGGCATTCGAGGCCTGCACCGCCGAGGACCTGATCTCCGTTGCCCGAGAAGAACTCGATCACTTCAACGTCCCCTTCACCGCAGGATGGGAGCCCGATTCGAGCGGAGTATCGCTGGATGTCATGGACACATTGGGCGCGATCCTGCATGTACTCCACCTTCACGACGAACCGGTTGAGGCCATGCGGTATGCGGTCAGCCTTGGTGGGGACACTGACACCGTGGCTGCAATCATCGGAGGCATCCTGAGCTGCCGCCAAGACTCGGCGGACATCCCCTGGGCCCCTCAAGTCGCTCTCCCGGCAGGGCTGGACGCGCTTGCCGAAGGGCTGTGGGCCATGCGACGGGCGGCGTATGCGTGACTTCTGGATCATCGGCCCCATCGCCTGGGACCTCGCCCTGTACGTTGACCGCATCCCCGCCAGCGGTCACTTCATCCAAGCCGGCGAAAGCATCGAGCGCCCAGGCGGAACCGGCGCCAATGTCGCCGTCGCGCTGAGCCAGGCCGGGGCCCGTGTCCACATGGTCGGCTACGTGGGGGCCGATGCCGCCGGCCAGAACATGACGAAGACGCTCGCTGCTGCCGGGGTCGACGTCGAACATGTGCAGGTCCTGCCGGGGCACACGTCCTCCGTAGTTCTGCTCATCGAGCCCAACGGCGAACGGACCATCATCGGCATCCGCGCTGACCTGCTGCACACCATCACGATCCCGGTCGACGCCGTGGCGCCAGGAGACATCGTCTATTTCGCCGCTTGGCACGACTCCTTCACTGCCGCAGCCCAAGCCATGGCAGCCGCAGGAGCGCTGGTCACCAGCGTCCCGCCGGGCACCACCCCCGCCATGCGCTACCTGATCGGATCCCGTAACGACTTCTCCGCGATCCCCGAGGAAGCCACCGCCATCGTGACCGAAGGCGCCAAAGGCGTCACCGTCTACTCACCGGGCAAGAGCGACCACTACCCGGCCATCCCAACAGACGCAGTAGACACCACCGGAGCAGGCGACGCCTTCGCCGCCGGCCTTCTCTGGGAGATCGGCAACGGAAGACCTCTGGCCGAAGGCGTGCATCTCGGTCTCGCCTGGGCCGCTACTACTGTTCGGGCGAAGTCATCCATGCCAAACACAACTTCGGTGCATCTGGCCGGGACGTCAGGCCCACGACCTAGGGAATCGCCAAGCGCTGATCGCTTTCGCTCCTGATGATGCTACGTACACGTCGGGTCCTGCATTAACCGAGGAGAAACCCGGTCGAACCGGGCACCGTCCGATGGAACGATATGTGGTTCTGTCGGTAGTTGGTGACGTCAGTTGTTCGTGAAAGCTGACGGCACCAGGTGATGGCCCAGAAAGATGTTCGCGAATTCTGACGTCACCATCGGGGTTGCGGTGTCAAGCTGGATGTGCTCAGTAAAGGAGCACCCCCGATGCCGCCTGGCCAGTCGAAGGTCGAGTTGTACGCCGCGCTGCGGCGCGACTCCCGCGATGGCATGTCGAACCGGGCGTTGCAGTGCAAGTACGGCGTCACCTGGAGCACGGTCAACAAGGCCCTGACCTCGGCTTGGCCGCAGCCACGCACGACAACCGCTTCGGCGCGGCCGTCGAAGCTGGATCCGTTCACGCTGCTGATCGACGAGATCCTGCTCATTGATCTGGACGCGACCAGGAAACAGCGCCACACCGTCACCCCGGATCTACCGCCGTCTGATCGACGAGCACTCCTCGTCCGAGGCGTTGCGTTGACCACTTGAACCCGCACCGATGAGAGGGCGCAAGCGTCCTGCGAGCAACCGCGCGGTCCGGCCAGGGACTGAGAGTCCGGTGTTTATACCTTGCTCGCGACCACCATGTAGTTCTCGGCCTCAAGATCGAACGTGCTCAGTTCCGTTTGGAGTCCGACCCGGTGCAGCTCGACTTCGAGTTCCTCGTACCGGTAGGGCCAGCAGGACAGCAGTTCCGAGCGGACAAGAACCAACCCGGTCGCATCAACTTGCGCGATCGCAATCTCGATGTGGTGCTCCTCCTCCCAATGCGGCGCAATCTCCCAGCGGTAGACCACGACGGCATCGCGACCGTTCCGGCGGACGAGTCGGTCACTGATCTCCAGCCGGGAACCTCTGGCCCTCACGAGTTCCCAAGTGCGGGATGTGAGTACCAAGCGCCCGCCGGGGCGCAGAAGCCGTGACATCGACTCCAGAGCAGCACCCCTGCCTGTCGCGCCCGCGGCATGGTGAAGCGAGTTGCCAACGCAGAACACCATGTCGAACGTGTTGTCCTGGAAATGGTCGGGCAACTCTTCCCAGTTCGCCCGTACGGCCCGGACGGATGCCCCGAACTCCTCAGACAACTCTGCAGTCCGACGAACCATCGCCTCGCTGGCGTCAGTTGCGACAACCTGCATGCCACGACCGGCGAGGCCAACCGCCAACTGTCCGGTTCCGCACGAACAGTCGAGGACGTGAGCGTTCGACGGCAGGAGATTGAGGACGTCGTCGAACGACGCAGCGAACTCGGCTGGAGGCAACTTTGCATCCGAGATGAGCCATTCGTACACCTCGGCAAGCACGTCATAGCCTGTCACAACCACTACCTCCGTCACGCGGCAGACTCACGGTAGGACGTCAGTCCATCAGCGGAGCAAGCCGGGCACCAATGGTTTTCGCAAGGATGGCGCCGCGGCACCCTGACCGGCCAGCGGGCCGCCGCCGCGATCAGCGTGGCGCGGCTGCGTGACGAGGGCTTCGACGTCGTCCGGGTCAAGATCGAGGCCGCGCCGTGGAACGAGGACGTGCCGGCGAGCGCGGAGGCGGCGGCCGCGCTGGCCGCGTGCTATTTCGAGCACCACGCCAAGGTGGCGGTCCGCGACGACCCGGCGGCCCTGGCCACGATCGCCGCACGCCATTCGGCGCACGTGTCACGGAACGTCAGGCGGCTGCGTGGCGACGGCTCCCATGAGCGGTTCGTGACGCAGCGCTGCAGGAACGTCGGCCTGCCCGAGGCAAGACGGCGGTTCGACGCACTTCTGGCGGAGTTGAGCGCGGCCGGCTTCGCGCTGCTCGAGGCCGAGCAGGAGTTCGTGGTGCACGACGACAACCCCGGCATCGACAACGGCTGGATCGAGGAACGATGACGTCGCGACGCAAGCAGAAGAAGCAGCCCGTGTCCGACCGGTACGACATGCCGGCGAAGGAATCACCCGACGTCCCCGTGACGTACCTGCCTCTCACGCGCGGTGAGTCTCAACGACGATGGCGTATACCACCTGGGAAGCATCCGGTGGAGCGACGTCTACGCCTACACCGACGGTGATCGACTCGCCTTGCACGTCGACGCGCGGGGCGCGCGGACCACCTAGGACTACGGGTCGGACCCGCTAGGCCGACTTCAGCGCATCTCGTACGCGGCCTCGGCCGACGCCCTGCCCGCGTCGGACGTCACCCTGGAGTACGCCACCGGCGGTGACCTGTTCCGTCTCACCAGGGTGGTCACTGACACGATGACGCGCGATCTGACCTACGGGTCGCTGAAGGGCGGGAGCGCTGGACAGATAATTCTCTCTTGAGAGCGGTCAGGATCTAGGGTGCCTCCATGAAGATCCGCGCCGCCGCGGCAGAGGACGCCGGAATCCTGGCCCTGCTGAACCCTCACGTTCATGCGGTCCACGCCGCTCACCGCCCCGACGTCTACCGCGTCGACCCACCCGCAGACGAACTGACCGACTACTTCGCGGCTCTCCTGGTCAAAGACGTCACGCGTGCTTTCATCGCCGAGATTGATCGTCCACTCGGGTATGCCGTGGCTGCCATCGTGCGTCGCGAGGAAAACCCGTTCGTCCGCGCCGAATCCTTCATCCTCCTCAATCAGCTGGCGGTGGATCCACAAGCCGCCAGACGCGGGATTGCGAGTCAGCTGATCGAGGCCGTGCGGGATGCGGGCAGGCGGGAGGGCTGCCAGAGGCTGCTAACCGACGTGCTGGACTTCAACGAGGACGCCAAGGCCTTCTATGCGGCGGCCGGATTCGCTGAGTTGAAACACGTGCTGGAGCAGCCGCTTTGATGCTTGCGCGGAGTTGCTCCGCCGCAGGTGAACAGTGAGTCAGCCAGCCTCCCCTCGGACGGGCGTCGAAAGTCATCGACGCGTCCGAGACGACGACTAACTGGCTGGCGCCCGACTTGAGGAAGTGCGATCGGCGGTCGCCGACCGTGGTACCTCGATCGCGGCCCTCGCCCGTTCGCATGGAGTGAGCCGGGCCGCCATCCGAACCGCACTGACCGGGCTGCTGCCCGGCCAGCCGGGTCCGCCCTCGGTCATCCCGACCGAGGGCGGACCCGCAGCGCGAGACGACCCTGCCGAAGCATCCAGCTAAGTTACTCGCGGGTGCCGTCAACGGCTATCCGCAGTCAGTCTCAACCCCGTGAACGGCTAGCGGGCAACTTCTTGTGACCCACACCCTTGCGGAAGCGGGTCGCAAGAGGATTGATCAGTGAGTGGCGGTCACTTCGAGCCACGTGAAGCCGCTTGAGCAGTTGAGATAGACCGAGCCGCCGTAGCCGAAGTAGGTGGTAGCAGAGCCGCTGCTATAGGTCACGCCATTGCACTTGCCGTTGATCCAATAGACGGTCTTTTTGTAGGGATCGCCATAGCAGTTGGCCGAGAACTTGGTGATCCCGCCCCCGACCGCGCCGACCGACGTGGTCTTGCAGTCCACCAGAGGACTGATGTTCACGTCTGTGGCGTGCGCGGGCGCGGTGGCCGCCAGCAGCATAAGCGCACTCGCTGCGACGGCGGCGGAGACACCGGTTGCGCGGCGAAGCGAGGTCCGGATGGTCAACGAGGTTCTCCATTCACTGGCGGATCGATGTGCTTTGAAGGTAGCCGGGCACCGGCGACGTTCGGCCTCAGCCGAAAGGTAGAGGCTAAGGGCATTCGCCGCCCCATCGCTGATCGACCATGATTTGCGTGTTGGGCGCGTAGTAGTGTTTCCATGCTCCCGACTGAAGCGTCTTCCCTTGGTTGTAGTGCAGACACTGGGTGACCCCGGCATATTCGAAATAGAAGTGGTCTTGCCCGGTCTGCTGGCGTCCGTTGTTGACGAGGTAGTAATGCGTGTTCGGTCCCATGCTGCGGGGACCGAATGTGCCGTAGGACCAGTCGATCAAGTCGGCGTCCGCCAGACTGCCCTTATAGAGGCAGACCATCCCGGCTTTGCATCGATCCAGGTCATACTCTCCGGCCGATGCGGGGGCCGGTGCGGCCAAGAGCGCGAGTGCTCCCACCGCGAGGGTGATGAACACGCTGCGGAGAGGCTTAGTCAAGGTCATGTGAATCCTTCCTGATGTACCGATGGGACTGGCTACTCGACATCGCGGTATGCCGCTGAACGTGTCCGGCTCACGGCTGCGGAGATTAGCCTTGGCCGGCCGAGGTAGCCGGCGCGCTTGTGGCCTGCCCTTGCGTGCCACGCGGCGGTATGCCGCTGATTCTGGCCGAGCGGCTATCGGCGACTGAAGCCCTTGCGTTCTGGCGCAAAGGTCTTGATGTACTGCGGCGACCTGCCGACGACGGGTGAATACCGGGTCTGGCACAAATTGCGTGAAGGGAAGCCTCGGCCGTCGGCAGGACGCGGCTCGCCGGGGTAGGCCAGGGTGCCTGGGGATACGCCTCCGCTTCGGGGGTCTATGGCATCGTTTCGCGTGGAGGGTCACAAGGACCGGAGGGCGGGATGGCGATGGCCGGTGCGCCGTTCAGCAGCGCCTCCCCCAACGGAGTACGGGTGTGGACGACGGCCTGGCCGAGGCGTTGGGAGACGATGAGGCCGGCTTCGCGCAAGATCGCGGCGTGCCTGCTGGCCATGGGCAGAGACAGGCTCAGGACCTCGGCGAGTTGAGTGGTGGTCATCGCGTTCCCAGCGCGTCCAGTGCGGCCGCCCGTGCTGGTCCGATGAGACGGTTGAGCGAGGAGGAACCGCTCTGCTGTACGGCAGGCCTATGCGCGCTGCTGGTCAGCCACCCCAGTTGGTGCGCGATGGGATAGGCGATCACAGGAGGAACCCACCGCTCGCCGGTCGCCACCGGCAGATCCGTGGCGAAGAATGAGGGAATGAACGTCAAGGGCCGGCCGTCGAGCTGGTAATCCGCCTCGAAGGGATGGTGGGTGATCAAGACCCCTTGCTCCCACTGCATGACCTGCGCGGGATAGCTGGCCAGCCATCCGTCCACGCCGGCGGAAATCGCGAGCTCGGCGCGGCGGGAACGCTCGGCGGTGAACGCCTCCTGCAGATGGGCGGTGTAGGGCGCGACGGCGATGTCGTAGTAGCGGCGCAGGAGTGCCCCTAGTGACTTCAGTGCCTCCGCATCCCCCTCGGCCAGGTTGCGGGCCCAGGAGGGAAGCGGGCGGCGGCGGAGCCGGACCAGTTCGGCGAATTGGGCGCACAGGATCGGCCGCGGAGTCGACATCACCGCATCGAGACCGCTGTCCAGGTCGGCCAGGTCCGGCGTAGCGACCAAGAAGTCCGGTGCATGACCCCCCTCGAAGTACAGCTGGGAGAGCATGGCCACTGCGCTGGTCAACTGCGCTTTTTCTAGTTGCCGGCGTACCGCGTGGCGCCAGGGGTCGAACAACAGGGCAGCCTGCCGGTTCTGCAGCAGGTTCAGACTGAAGATGATGTCCCAGAGGGCAAGTGGCTGGCTGGCCATGCGTACTTGGGTCAGGTCATCGGACGTCAGGTGAAACCGCAGCATGAATATCTCCCTCGGACCGTACTCGCGACCCATCGAAGCGTCCAAGGATCAAGGTTTGCATGAGGAACGAATGCCGGCCAGGTCATGGCGTCTCATAGCCAGGCCAGCAGCGGGTGTGGGCAGTCACAGTCTTGGACCCTGCGCTTGTTCAGCATTGGCTGAGCCTCGACGCCGACCTCCCTCTGGACTTGCTCATCTATGGCGCGCAGCAAGCGGCCGCTCAGAGGCTGAGGTGGCCAAGGTGCGGGACGGGATGTCCTCGCGATCAGCGGCGCATCCTCCTCAGAATTCCCGTTAGTGCCCCCCTAGTTACGTTGACCTGCGGAAAGTCGAAGCTTTCGGGATTTCAGGAGCCGACGGGGCGCAGTTGATCGCGTCTGAGGTCGACGGCGATGCTGCATCCTCCAGCACCGCCTCCCCGTCCCTGCTCATCCTGGGTGGCGGCCACCGTCTTCAACTCCGTTAGTTCTCATCAGTGAAATCAGAAGTGCCACTATCCAAAGGCCAGATGGCATGCGCGGTTACGGATACGGAATTCAGGACGAGAAGGCGGAAAGAGCTCGTCGCACTTCGCGCCGATCAACGATCTCTGTCGCTTCTTGCCCTCATCTTGCCGATCAATACGCCTGGGCTCTTTCACACGATCAGCGCGAGTCGTTGAATTCCTGCGCAGGACCTGGACGGTCTCACGACGCTGAGGCGGACGCGGCACGTTGGAAGTCGCTGGTCGATGACGGTTCGCCGACGATATCGCCTTGTTCTTCGACACCATGGGACTTGGTCTGGTCCTCGCCGAGGGTGGCGGCGTTCGAGGCACGGACGGGGATGTCGATGGCATGGCGAGCACCACGGTCCGCTGGGACATGATTGGGCGAGGCGTCCGCATCGAGGCGACCGTCGTTTGAGGTGGGGCGCCCTTGGTGCCCCATGAACTCGACCAGATGCCGACGCCTGCGCACACCAGGAAGCCAGCAATGAGCGCCAGTCGCGTTGGGCGATCCCAGCTTCGAAGAGGGGATCGTTCTGGCGGTACCGGGGTCGAGTACCTTCTCCAGCAGAGCGCGTCGGATGCGGCGAGGAGCCGGGGCCGCTCTCGAAGCGGCAGGCCGCACGGCGGGCGCCCCACCGGCCGCGATTCCTCGGGAGGGACGGCGGAGCGGTTCTGATCTCTGTTCATGGTCCTCCTCTCGCTGCCCGTGTATGCAAGAGTGACGCAACGTAACGGCCCACGGTGGGAGCGACGCGGCATGACGAGCGGCGTTGAATGGTGGCCCCGGTCGCCCGGGGCCGAAGGCGGCTAGACCTGCCCTATTCGCTCAAGGCATCGTTGATCTTGCCGTTGATCTGCTCTTGCTGGCCGTCGATGCACTTGGCGTAGACGCGCAGCAGGACATCAACGCTGTGACCGGCGCGTTTGGCGACCTCTACGGCCGGTACGCCCACGTTCAGCCAAAGCGAGACCGCCGCGTGGCGGAGGTCGTACGGCCTGGCGGCCAGTGACGACGCGATCTGTTCCGGCGTGAGGGCGAGTTTGCGGGCTTCCTGCCAGACGTAGGAGTAGGCCGAGCTGGAGTAGGAGCCGCCGGTGCCGGTGCGGAAGATCCTGCCGTCCTTGGCGGTGCCGTACGTGGCGATGTGCTCGCGGAGCATGGCGACCAGGACGGGCGGGATCGGGATCTCTCGTGTCTCCTTGTCCGCCCGGTGCTTCAGGCAGCGTGACTCGTGGGTCTCGCCGGAGTTGGTCCAGCGCTTCGTCCCCTGGGGACGCGCCTTCTCCAGGACGATCAGGCCCCAGCCTGTCTCGGGCAGCGTGCAGTTCCTCAACCGCAGGTCGGCGGCCTCCTCCGGCCGGAGGGCGGCGTAGTAGATGCAGGCGAACAGGGCCTGGAGCCGGACACCGCGCTTGCGGCCCACCTGCGGGATGGCGTCGAGGAGCTGTCGCGCTTGGGCCGGGTTGACCACCGTGCGGGGGTCAACGATCGTCAGGGCCTTCGGCGCCGTCCATTTGATCCCGTCCAGCGGGTTGCTGCTGAACACCTTCTCCTCCACCGCGTGCTCCAGGAGGTGATGCAGAACGGAGCGCTTCCGTCGCACCATGTTCGCCGCTGCCGGAGCACCGGCGAAGGTGACCGATATGGCGTTCAGCGCGGTACGAAGAACGTGCGCCTCCTCCAGTGCCGCCAACGGAAGGGACGCCCTCTCCAGCCAGCTCAACGCCGCAGCTTGAGCCGTAGTCAGCTCGGCCCGCCTGTTCTCTGGCAGGAGAACGTGAATTCTGAGGACCTCACGCAGTTCCTCCGCGGAGGGACGGCGCGGAGCGTCCGCCACCAGTGCCGGGCGCGGAGCGTCCGCCACCAGTGCCGGGATCAGCGTCAGGAGCGCGTACGCGTCGGTCTCGCGCGTCCGTGCCGCCGAGGTGTTCCAGCGCCGAAGCACATACGCCTGACCGAACTCCAGAAACGACGGCCCGGCGGCTTCCGGTGCGAGCATCGATACCGGCAAGCCGGTGGCGATGTCGAACTCCTCCCCCGCCTTGGCCGCCTGCCGCGGGTCCGACATGAAGGCATTGGCCAACCCTTTGGTCCGGAAGCTCTTCGATCTCTCCTTGCCGGCGACCCGCCAGCGGGCGACGTAGACCGATATACCTCGGTTGGAGCGCTGCTGGACCTGGCTGAACCTCACGTCGTAGGTCGTCTTCACTTCGCCTCCCGCCGCGCGTCGAGCCAGGCCGTGAGGTCGCTCCTCCAGACGCGGAGTTCGAGGTTGGGCAGCTGAACGCAGACCGGCGCACGGCCGAGCTCGCGCCAGCGGTAGAAGGTGCGACGGGAGACCCCGCCCAACTCGGCGAGGACCTGCGGAACTGTCAGCAACTCGTCGCTTCTGCTCATCGAGGATCACTGCCGACGTTCGATAGGGGGACGCCGGTGATCGCCGCTGCGAGAAGTTGTTCTCCGAGGGAGAGCCCCTGTCCGGCGTACTGCCAGTGGGCGACGACTAGGACGGTGTCCTCCTCGAAGAGGGGAAGCCGTCCGGTGGTGATCTCTTCGGTGCGCATGTGTTCTTCGCGGGCGGCGCGCAGGGCGCCGAGGGTGGTGGAGTAGCGGCGGCTCTTGGTGGAGAAGTGGCCACGGAAGCCGAGCATGTGGGCCCAGTGGATCAGCCGGAGGTCGGCCAACCCTGGCTGGCTGCCCAGGCGCATGCAGGCGGCGATCAGCCGGCGGGCGTGCTCGCGCACCGGTAGCTGGTTCAGGTCGTCGAGGGGTTGGATGCGCCGGTCCAGGGTGCCGACGCATTCAGCGGCCTTCGTGGCGTATTTGGCTATGTACGCGGCGACGGCCTGTTCGGTCAGTTCGCCGTCCAGGGTGATGCGACGAACGTCGAGTTGCGTACCCCAGCGGAAGGTCCGGCCCAGTGGCTTGATCTCCGCCGTCACTGCGGCAGTCGCGTGTTGGACGGCTTGGGCCAGGGCGTCGGCCGTCGCCCAGGCTGGGGGCGGTGAGTTGGGACCGTCCGGTCCGTCGAGGCGGATGACGGCGTGGAAGTGGACGACGCCGCGCCGCTGGTATTCGGCGACCTTGGCGAAGGCGATGCTCACGTGCTCACGCAGCGCCTTGACAGTCAGGCCGTTGAGCTTGGCGAAGCGGCGGCGCAGGGCCAGCGTGAAGCGCCGCCACAGCTCGGGGCTGATGGCGTTGAACAACACCGAGCCGTCGTAGTCGTAGCAGTCCGGGCACATCGGCTCGCCGAGCCGGGGATCGTCGGCGCTGTGCCGCTCGGTGCAGGACATCACCTGTCCGTGCGGGCACGTCTCAGCGTCGCGGCGAGCGTGGCAGGGCAGCACCTTGCCGTTCTTCTCCCGCCGCACGTGGACGGCCCCGAAGGACGGTGCGGTGAGGGTGACGAACAGGCACGGGTGCGCGCTGACCGTCTCGGGGACGCCCTTGCCACCGACCAGGCCGGCGCGGACGAGTTGGTACGTGTCGGCGCGGTAGACCTCGGCGCAGGCCGGGCAGCGGGAGGCACGCCGTGTCTTGCACGCCACGCGCAGGACGCCGTCCGGCTCGTGGATGGTGCTGTAGCGGTGGAGAAGCTGACCGGTGGCCCGGTCGTAGTGCTCGACCTTGCCGCGCAGGTGGATGGGCTGGCGGCAGCCTCCGGATCGCTTGATCTGGCAGGCCCAGCGGTCGTAGGTCGGGTGATGGAGTCGGGAGATCATCCCGGCTATGGCGTGTGGGTGGTGCAAGATGGAACCGTCCTATCCGGATGCGATCTGGTGGGATGGCCCCTCACCTGGCGCGGAACTTGGCGGTTGTGTGGCCAGGTGAGGGGATCTCGGCTATGCGCCGTGGTTGTCGATGCCGGTGCCGTCGCAGTCGCGGCAGGTGTCGCCATCTCCGTCGAGGCCTGTGCCGTTGCAGGTGCAGCAGTGGCCGTGAGCGAGCAGGACGGCGGCGAGGATGTCGGTCCAGTCGGCTTCGAGCTCTTCGGGCTCCATGGTCAGCGGTCCTTGCGCGGGGTGATCGTGACGTAGAGCCGGTAGTGCTGCGGCCGGTTCCGGTTGGGGAAGGCTCGCGACATGGACGTGACGGTGAAGAGCTGGCGGAGGTGGATCATGCCGAGCGTGAGTTCGGCGCGGTTGCCTTCGAGGCGGATTCGCATGGTGATATCTCCTAGAGATTGTCGATCTTGATGCAGCCGCGGTAGCTGTCCTCGGCGGCGTGTCGGGCACGGGCGGCGGCGAGGATGGCGATGAACTCGTAGCGGACCGGCCCGAAGTCGATGGCGGTCATGTAGTGGCCGTAGGGCAAGTGGTCGGGGTCGATCTCGGTGCCGAGCAGGGCGGCGACCTTGTCGACCTCGGCGCACATCTGGTGGTCGGGCCCGTTGGCGGAGAAGGCCCGCAGGATGACGGGTGCCAGCGAGACCGGTACCTCGGGGTTGGCCTTGAGGAAGCCGGCCAGGGCGATGAGTCCGGCGATGAGGGCGTCTCGTTCGTTCTGCATGGTGATGGCCTTTCAGCTGGTTTCCGGGGTGGTCCGCAGGGTGCGGAGCAGGTCGGAGGCGAGTTGGTTGGACACGCCCAGGCGGGCGCGGAGAACGTCGCGGGTGATGGGTTTGCCGTGCCTGGCGTGGTGTTCGTCGGCGACGCGGCGGGCGTAGTCGACGAGTGCCGGGGACGGTCCTGGTTGTTCGTTCTGGCCGTCCTGGGCGGGGACGAGGGCAGGACGATCGGTGCCGGGGACGGCCTCGGGCTCGCTGGGACGAGGACGGGACGTTGAGACGTCTGCCGGGGACGTCTCGGAGACGTCCTGGGACGGTTCGGGACGAGGGCCGGACGTCCGGCGTTCGAGCATCGAGATGGCGACGAGGAAGGCTGCCGCTGGGGTGGCGGCGGTGATCCGGCCCCACACGGTTGGGTCAGCTTGTTGCAGATTGGCGGCCAGGGACAGGACGACACCGCCGCTCAGCACCAGGACGGGCCAGGAGATCAGGCCGCGTCGCCTGCGGCCGGTCTCCTTGTCGCGTTGGCGTTCGCGGGCGGCCATGACACAGGTCAGGTCGATGCAGACGGCGATCGCCCAGGCCATCCAGCCGGACTGTCCATGTTCGCTGGCGGTGTCGCGGATGTGGGTGAAAGACCCGGCTCCAGCGATGATGGCCAGGACGAGGACGGGGCCGGTGTCGAGCAGCCAGCGGGCGAGGCGTCGCATCGGTTTCAGGCCTTTCGCGGGTCCGGGATGGAGTCGAGGAAGTCGGCGAGGTCGGCGTCGCTCATCTGCGCGGCGTGGCCGGAGATGACGTCCGTCCAGGCCGGTGTCTGGTCGGCGTAGGCGGTGGCGGCGTGCTCGGCGGCTTGCTCGCTGACGTAGAAGGAGCGGGCGCGGTACCACTGGCCGTCCTGTGAGGCGACGATCGCGACGCCCGGTGTCTCGGCGGGGATGGCGCGGGCCGAGGCGAGGGCGGCGGGGTCGAGGTCGCCGAGGGTCATGGTCGCGGTTTCGGGATCGTTGACGCGGTGGCAGATCCGTCCCGAGCACTGGGCGCGTAGGGCGGTGACGCCTGGGCCGAGATCGGAGCCGATGCGCTGGCCACAGCAGAACAGATAGATGCCGAACGCCCGCCCGAGCTGGGCCACCCGCAGCAGCGCGGTCGAGGTCTTGGCGATCTCGTCCTTCTCGCTCTTGTCTGCCATCAGGTACAGCTCGGCCAGCTCGTCGACGAGCACGACGATGGGCACGGGGCGTTGGTCGTCCGGTAGTTGCCAGATGTTGCGGGCGCCGGCTTCGCGGCACTGGGCCATGCGGCTGGTCATCAGGCCAACGAGGTCATCCAGGAGAGCGACGCATTCTGCCCGCGTGGTGCCCAGCGCCGACAGGCGCGGGTTGTACGGGGTGAACTCCACGCCGCCCTTGAGGTCGAAGCCGACCAGGGCGACCGGTTGCGGTGCGAGCCCTTGGACCAGGGCGTTGGCGAGGTTGGATTTGCCGGACTGTGTGGCTCCGGCGTTGAGCCAGTGTGGGACGGTCTTGAAGTCGATGGTCCAGGGGCCGCCGGTCTCCAGACGGCCCACGATGACCTTGAGCAGTTCGGGTGACGAGGGCAGGGTTTCGACCCGAACGAGTGGATCGCGGACGGTGGCGGACAGGACGACCCGTCCGGGACGAGGGGACGAGACGCGGACGGCGTGCACGCCCCAGGAGTGGGCGAGCCGTTCGGCGGCGTCGGCGTAGTCGGCGGGGATCTGGCCCTCAAGGGTGTGCAGGGTGACCCGCCAGCCGTATCGGGTGGGCCTGGGCAGCCACATGAACGGCTTGGTGTCCACGGCGATGCGCTGCCACTTGCGCCGGACGCGGACGACGCCGGTCGAGGCGACCAGACCGGGGACGGTGGTGAACCAGAAGCGCTGCCGCTTCTTGGTGAGCCCGCAGCCGAGGGCGACCTTGCGCCAGGTGGCCCACACGCTGATCGCGGTCAGCGGGAAGGCGACCACGAGCCAGAACGAGCGGTAGTGCCAGCGGCGCCAGGCCCAGAGCCCGGCCGCCGAAGCGGCCAGGACTCCGAGCAGCAGGAGGTGCGTGTCAGACACGGAGCGGCTCCCCCGCATCTGCCGGTAGGAGCGCCGCGGCGCGGTAGGAGATGCCCCACCGGCCGGCGATCTCCCACACGTAGCCGACCAGGCCCGTGGGGTTGACCTGCTGACCAGCACTGATCGGGGGCTCCCCCGACGTGCCGATCTTGACGAGCTCGATCCGGCCGAACTCGTCTTCCACGGAGACGGTGACCTCGTAGACGGTGTTGCCGTTCTTGTCGGTCTTGATCTCGCCTGTGTCCTTGTTGAGCAGCCGCGGCTTGGGCGACTTGACGCAGGTGATCACGAGCTTGGACGTGTCGACGGGGATAGGGATTGTGCGCATGAGAGCTGGTCTCCTTCTGAGGTGTTGTTCTAGATATAAAGATACCTAGGTATCTAGCGCTGCAAACTCATAGAGCTGGTTGGAGCTCCGAGATTGCTTACAGGTTGCCCAGAGACCTAGGCATCTAGAACCGCTACTGTGGAGGCATGGCAACCACTGACCGGCGCCGGCCGTACCTGAGGATTGCCGAAGACATCCGGCGCGACATCGCATCGGGCCGGTATCCGGTCGGGGAGCGCCTCCCCGTGGCCCGCGAGCTGGCGGAACGGTACGGCGTTGCCATGATGACCATCGGCAACGCCCTGGCCGTCCTCCGCGACGAGGGACTCATCGAGACCCGCCAGGGAGCCGGCAGCTTCGTCAGCCGGACCCCCGACGACGAGACCGCCGGCCCTACCCCTGGCGAGCACAGCGAAGAGTTCCGCATCATCTCCGAGCAGCTAAGCGAGATCCGTCAGCACGTGCAGAAGCTGACGGTCAGGCTGGACGAGCTAGACGCTCGGACTCGTCCTGATCAAGCCGAGAAGTGATCCTGACCGCGCGCCGCTGAAGTTCGGCCAAGTCGGCCGCGATCTCCGCCAGCTCGCGAAGCAGGATCTGTCGTTCCATCTCACTGAGACCCACGTACCACCCCATTGTGTAGGCAGGACGCCGAAGCGCCCCCGGGTTACCTGACGGGTGGGGAGCCATTGCGCGGATAGCCCTCCGTTGTCGTGCTCAGAGCAGCCGCATCACCTTGGCGAGGTTGAGAATCTCGCGCTGACGATGCAGCTTGCCGCTGTCCCTCAGGTCGCGCACGATGTTGCGGACCAGTGGACGGTTCCGGACGTGCTGAGGCGCGATCCGGTCGGCACGAAGCAGAGCGTCAGCAGCTTCGTTGTCCTTTCTGTTCATGTGGTAGCCCGCCGCGGTGCAGGTCCAGTAGTGAGCCTGACGTTCCGACGAGGCGATCTGGGCGATCTCGACGTGTTCGGCCCGGGAGATGACATCGCGCGGCCGGCCCAGCTCCATGCTGACCTCAACCGCGTGGATCGTCGTGTTCACTTGGTTGAACTGCGTCTGAAAGACGTTGCCGTCCCGCGGCAGTACTTCGGCGACCCGGCGAGCCTCCTCAAGATGGCTCTCGGCCTCTCGCTGATCCCACAGTCGCGAGTACGCCACAGCGGCCCGCAGGTGCAGCGCACCCCACATCGCCTTGATCGTGTCGTCCGTACTCACATGCGGTTCGATCTGATCGAGCGCCGACAGAGCCGCGTCCTTGGCAGGATCGAGCTGCGCTTCGTGCAGCCACACGCCGCACAGATCCCAGCTCGCCGCGGCGACCAGGTCAGGGGCGCCGACGCGGTGAGCGGCGACAAGCTCACGTTGCACGGCAGTCCACCCCAGGTCGTGATGCCCCAGAAGGTTGGACGACACCCGTGCCATGTGACAGGCCCGCAGCATCAACGCTTCGGCTCGATCGCGATCGGCCGACGAGTCGTTGGTGATGGCGATGAGATCGGTAAGGATGCTGGGCAGCACCTCTCCCAGCGCGGTGAACTTGGCGTCCTGGCGAAGCTGCTCGGCAAGGCGGACGTTCGCCTCAAGCTCCTGCAGCGACCGCGGCTCTCTGGTCGCTCGCAGCATCACTCCGCTGGGCAACGAAGCCTGCTGAAGCGCGAGCCGTAGCTCCGGTACCGTCGCGTGCCCGGAGTCGAGCTCCGTCGTCTCGTGCCGGTACGGCTGACCTGTGAGCTCAGCGACCTCCACCCCGAGCACCTCGGCGAGCTGCCCGACCACGCTCATACGGTCCAGAGGCAACCGTCCGTTCTCCACCTTCGACAACCAGGAGACAGAACGGCCGATCTTCTCAGCGAGAGTGGCTTGATCCCACCCCTTGCGGTGACGAGCCCGCGCGATCCGCTGGCCCTGCGTCACGTACTCTGTCGCCACGTCCCCGCCCCTCCCTCTCGCCGTCGCTTGCTTCGACGATAAGACGGATGACCTGCGGCACTGGCAGAAAAACTGCCAGTGGGAGAGCACGCGGAACCGCAGATCGGCCTTCGACCTGCGGAAACGCTTGTCACAGATCAGTTGCACATTGTGACGCTACGTGTGCGAGGGCTGCGCGGTCGGCGCGTCGTCACCTCGCTTCCCCATTCATAAGCTGCCGCCACAGCTCCTCAGCATGGGCGACCCTCACCCACGGGCTTTCGACGACGACCCACGGAAAGACTGACCGGTCGTACCGCCGTATGAACCCTTGCCCGCCAGCCAGACACTGCTCGAAAACCAGAGACAGGCATTCGCAGGTGTAGGCCCGGACACGCGTTCGCTCCGCACGCCGCTGGACCGGCGACCACCTCACTGGTACCGCATCCGGGCGAGGTGAGGCAGGGTGCATGCCGTGGAATTCACCGAAGTCCGCCACCAGGCTCACCGTCCTTCTGTCGCGCGATCGCCAACGCGGCGCCGGCAGGATCCGCGGACCGCAACCGATGAACAGGCGCTGGTGAGCGAGTAGCCGACTCCAACCGCACCGCGCGCTCTCACAGGGCGGCCAGCCGGAGCCCACGTGCGGAGCCCCACCCGGAGGGGCCCTGGACCTTCGCTCACCAACGCCATACCTCCAAGCTAGCAAGCCTGTAAGTGCCTGTCTATCCCATGCAGTTCCATGGAACTCCACGATCCGACATGAAGGGCCGTGAAACGCCCTCCTACTCTCATACTGTGGCCAGATATGTCGAGCACACGCGCACCTGGGAGTTCGATGAGGACCGTTCCCGCTGGGAGCAGATCCTCGAGGTCCTCGTCACGCGCATCGACTCGGGCGAGTGGGGACCCAAGTTCAAGATCTCCGAAGTCAAGCTCATGGAAGAATTCGGAGTCGCCCGCCCCACCATACGCAAGGCCATGGAACGCCTCAGAGGCGCCGGCAAGGTCTACACCGTCCCCAACCTGGGCAGCTTCGTGAAGGCCGACGCCGAAACCGAATAGAGCGAGGACGCCGACGCCCTCAACGACAGGCCCTCGGCGGCGTAAGATCCGGGCGTGAGCAAGCGGATCGACTACTACAACGACCCGAGCGCGCCTGCCGCGAACAGCCTCGTCCCGTCCGTGAACGTCGTGGTCACCAACGAGGCCGGCGAGCTGCTGCTCATCCGCCGCTCCGACAACGACAACTGGGCCCTACCCGGCGGCGCCATCGACCTGGGCGAATCCATCCCTCAGGCAGCCATCAGGGAGACCCTCGAAGAGACCGGGATCACCTGCGAGATCACGGGCCTGGTCGGCACCTACAGCGACCCCGGCCACGTCATCCACTACACAAGCAACGACGAGGTCCGCCAGGAGTTCTCCCTGGTGCTCACGGCGCGGGCCGTAAGCGGCCAGCCAACGCCGAGTACGGAGTCGCGGGAAGTGCGCTGGGTACCGCGGCACGAGGTCGGCAACTACGGCATGCACCGCTCCATGCGGCTCAGGATCAGCCACTACCTCCAAGGCGATGGCCCGCACATCGGCTGAACCAGGGGCAGCAACAGTGTGAAGCATCGACCGTGACAGCAGCCGCTGTCGGCGTACTCACGGCCCTCCGCTCCGGCGGTGACCGGAAACTGCGCGGCCTGCGCACGGGGGCAGCGGACCCGGCGTGCCTTACTTGCCGGTCAAGCACGCCGAGAAGCACCGGGACCCAACTCAGCGACTCCCGACATCCTGGCTGCCACGGAATAGGGCGTCGACCATGTTTCGCCGGATCGGCTACCACGACGGCCCGCACGAGCCTGTGTCCAGCCGCCGAACCGTCCAGCTCGATGCACCACCCGAGGCCAACCCGATTGGCTCACTGTTCGCACACCATGCCGTCGCCATCGCGATCTTCATACCAGTCGTACTCGGGATCCACGCCCTTCTGGTAGTCGCCGTAGCCATGAGCGTTCGCCTCCCCGCACGTGTCGAAGCGAGGGTCTGTCGCCGGTGCCGGAGGTTGCGTCGTCTTCTTCGGTGAAGGCCGGGTGGTTGCAGGCTCGGTTTCTCGTGGCTCCTCTGCGGGGGACTCCTGCGGCTCGACGGCCTTGGTCGGTTCCGGCTCCTGGACTTTGTCTAGTTTCAAGGTGATCGGGGTGTCTGGTGTGACTGCCGTCCCAGGCCTATGGGATTGGCCGACAACGGTCCAGAGGGACTCCATGATCACTTGTTTCCCGTTGACGGACTCGATGCCGATGCTTCGCACGCCCAACTTCAGCAGATGTCGCCGTGCGCTTGCGGCATCCTGCCCCCGCAGATCAGGCATTGCAATCGTGGCACCGTCCGCTGCGGGAGTGGGCGGCTGGGTGGGCGAGGCCAGTACCGATGAGGCGCTCTCACTTACTTCCGGAGCGGGCGAACTCTGAGCGGGCACCCGCTCATTCGCGACCGGGGAGGCGTTCGGGGTCTGGAAGGGCGCTGTCAGGATGCCCAGCGTCAACAGGCCGAGAAGCCCCGCACGTAAGACCTTCCGTGCGGGCGGGGTATGTGCAGGTCCCAGGTAAACGCGCGTCACAATTCTTAGCCAGCTGGGCATCGGGTCGTCGATCCACAGCTGCCAGCCAGGAGGTGGGGGCGGCCAAGACGGGTCAGGTCGCCATCCGGCCGGAGGGGACCAGCCCGGAGGCGGAGCCGGCCAGTTGGGCGGGGGGTTGTAACGGCGTGACATGGGAACGGCGGCCTTCCCTTCCCGTGCTCGGAGACAAGCGTTTGGAACGCTACACAGCCAAGATCAAGATCCCGTAACATAACAGGCCGCCACGTTCAGCCCACCTCACACAGGACAGCAGAGCGGTGGCCGTCCACGTCCTGAGCACGATGTCTCATGCAGGTCATGAGACCCGACACTGGGCCACGTGTCCTGTCCACGTGTCCGCGGATGAGAACTTTCTCTACGACTTCAAGGGCGGACCGCTGCGCGGTCCGCCGGGCGCGCTGGCCGATCTGCGTGCCCGGCTGCGGCTCTTCGGCCGGTCCGGGCACGCACCGCCCAGCGCGCCCTTGGATGCCAGACGTCACCTGTTAACGCCGTGACGATCGCTCACTTCGGCGATCTTCGAACCGGTGGGGGCGATCGGCTGCCGCGCGGCTTCCGGTGCTCGGGCCTGGCGGCCCTGCGCTCCGGGTCCGCTTGCCACCGGATAACGGGGGTTTCCCGGCTGGAGGCGTACGGTTCACCGGTGCAAGATCAAGTATGCATCCTGCACAAAGCGGCGGAGGGCTTCCCCGCTACCGGTGTCGGCCGCGGCCTCGATGTCAGCAGGGCTGTAACGACGAGCATTCACGTTGGTGCGGTTTTGGGCATCTTCCTCCATTGGTGACGCGAGATGTCGGCGGGCTCTGGTAAGACTTCATCTTGTGATGACCGCGCCAGCCTGGAATATCAATGTTGAGGACCGTAAGAAGGAGCAGGAGCGAGCCGAGCTTCACCGGGTGATCTGGAAGATCGCCAACGATCTGCGTGGAAGCGTGGACGGCTGGGACTTCAAGGCGTATGTGCTGGGGATGCTGTTCTATCGGTTCATCTCCGAGAACCTGACGGCCTACCTCAACGAGGCCGAACGCAGTGCAGGCAACGAGGACTTCGATTACCGCTACCTGTCCAACGCGGCTGCCGAGCTCGGGCGTGAGGAGACGGTCAAGGAGAGGGGCTTCTTCATCCTGCCCCAGGACCTCTTCGCGAACGTGCGCGAGCGGGCTAGCAGGGACGAGAACCTCAACGAGACTCTGGCACGGGTGTTTACCAACATTGAGGCCAGCGCGGTTGGTGCCGCCTCCGAGGATGACATCAAGGGACTCTTCGCCGACCTCGACGTCAACAGTGGCAAGCTCGGCCCGACCGTCGCGAAGCGCAACGAGAAGCTGGTCAAGCTCCTCGATGCAATCGGGTCGCTGGACTTCGGCAACGGCGAGTTCAACGAGAACACCATCGACCTGTTCGGTGACGCCTATGAGTACCTGATGCAGATGTACGCGTCCTCGGCCGGCAAGTCCGGCGGGGAGTACTACACACCGCAGGAGGTCTCCGAGCTGCTCGCTAGGATCACCGTTGTCGGCAAGACCGAGGTGAACAAGGTCTACGACCCCGCCTGTGGCTCGGGTTCGCTGCTACTGAAGTTCAAGAAGGTGCTGCCCAATGGGGTCCGGCAGGGTTACTTCGGTCAGGAGATCAACCTGACCACCTACAACCTGTGCCGGATTAACATGTTCCTGCACGACGTCCCGTACGAGAAGTTCGACATCGCCCACGGCGACACGCTGATTGACCCGTACCACTGGGACGACGAGCCGTTCGAGGCGATCGTCTCCAACCCGCCGTACTCCACGCGCTGGGAAGGTGACTCGAACCCGCTGCTGATCAACGACGAGCGGTACGCCCCCGCCGGTGTGCTGGCGCCGAAATCGAAGGCAGACCTGGCATTCACGATGCACATGCTGTCATGGCTGGCGGTCAACGGCACGGCCGCGATCGTCGAGTTCCCCGGTGTGCTCTACCGCGGCGGTGCGGAGCAGAAGATCCGCAAGTACCTGATCGACAACAACTACGTCGACACCGTCATCCAGCTCCCACCGGACCTCTTCTTCGGGGTGACGATCGCGACCTGCATCATCGTGCTGAGGAAGTCGAAGATCGACAACCAGGTGCTCTTCATCGACGCCTCGGCCGAGTTCATGCGTCAGGGCAATAAGAACAAGCTCGCCGCTGGCCACCAAGCCAAGATCTTGGAAGCGTTCACGCGCCGGGAGGCCATCGACCACTTCGCGGCCATGGTCGACTACGAGACCATCCGTGACAACAAGTACAACATCGCGGTCAGTTCGTACGTCGCGGCCGAGGACACCCGCGAAGCGGTCGATATCAAGGCGTTGAACGCCGAAATTGCTCGGATAGTCGCCCGCCAAACTGAGCTGCGCACCCAAATCGACGCCATTGTCGGTGACCTGGAATCCGACGATGCGACTGTCTGAATTGTTATCCAAAGCCCCTGCCAACGCGGAGGCACAGGTAGAGCGCTTCCTCAATGCTCGCCTGCCTTGGGGTAAACACAAGACGATCGAGGTCGGCAAGGTCGCTATCAATTTCAAGTGCAAGACCTGCGACGACGTTCGGACGTTCATGTCGGGTGACAAGCTGTCCTGCCTCGGCGTTGGTGATCGGGTGGTGAGCATCGACGCGTGCCTCAAATGCCCAGTCTGTAAAGCGACCGTAGAAGCTTGGTTCCTCGTGGTGTCCAGGGATGAACTGGACGGACAGGCGCCGATCGTGCGGTTGGAGCGCTATGTAGACAACCGGCGCGGCATGGCGAGTAGGGTCGAAGTCGGCGCGGGCACCGGCACCGGTGATTTCGATGATCTGCTGGAGCGTGCGCAGCTCGCCTACGAGGTCCAGCTTGGTACGGGGGCTATGGTTTACCTTCGAAAGATCTTCGAAGCGATCACCAAGCAGGTTGCAGATATTGCAGGCATACCCACCACCGGAAAAAAGGATGGTCGCAAGCCGTTCCGCAACCTCCTGCAAGAGGTTGATGAACAACATCATATCATTCCGACGGCATTCTCCGGTGACGGATACAAGTTGTTCAATGAGCTGAGTGAGATCGTCCACGGAGATTCAACCGAGGAAATTGCCCTGCAGAAATACCACCCCTGCCGAAGCTTAGTCATCGGAATCATTCAGAATGTCGCCAGCGATCAGGAGATGAAGCGGGCGATCGATGCGCTTGGATGGAGTATAAACCAGTTGAACGTGCCTTCGAGTGGGGCGATGGCGCCATGAGTGAGATCGACAGGCTGCTTGCCGAGCACTGCCCGGATGGTGTTGAGGTCAAGATGCTCGGCGAGATCGGAACCTTCATCCGGGGACGCCGCTTTACCAAAGCTCACATGGTCGAGGAAGGTATCCCCTGTATCCACTACGGGGAAATCTACACTGAATACGGCGTGTCCACGGAATCTACGATCTCCCACGTAAGAGAGGACCTGCGCAACCAACTGCGCTACGCGCAGCCGGGGGACGTGATCGTTGCTGGCGTCGGGGAGACGGTCGAGGACGTGGGCAAGGCCGTGGCTTGGCTCGGCGAAGGAGAGGTCGCGTTCCACGATGACTCGTTCGTGTTCCGGAGTGAACTCGATCCGACCTACGTCTCCTACTATTTCCAGACCAGTACCTTCCGGGCTGAAAAGGAACAGCATGTCTCCCGCGCCAAAATGAAGAGGCTCTCCAGTAGTGGCCTGAGTAGGGTCACGATCCCGGTTCCTCCACCTGAGGTGCAGCGTGAGATCGTACGGATCCTCGATAAGATGACTGAGCTGCACGCTGAACTGCAAGCTGAACTGCAAACTGAGCTGCAAGCCCGCACTGCCCAGAATGCTTTCTACTGGAACTACCTCCTAACGCCGGGCGACGATTGGCGACGAACCGTCATTGGCGATATCGCTGATGTCTTTGATGGGCCACATGCGACTCCACGCAAGACTGATGATGGACCCTGGTATCTCAGTATCTCCTCCTTGAGAAACGGGAGAATTAGGCTTGAGGAATCCGCCCATCTAAGTGTTGAGCAGCTCGGCGCGTGGACTCGTCGGGTGGCTCCACAGCCAGGGGATACTCTGTTTTCGTACGAGACCCGCCTTGGTCAGGCCGCCTATTGGGATAGAGATGAGCCCGCCGCCCTTGGCCGTCGCATGGGTCTTCTGCGGCCAAAGGAGTCCGAGGTGTTCCCGAGATTTCTCACGCTTGCGTATCTCGGCCCCGAGTTTCAAGCCCTGATCAGGAAGAAGACGGTGCGCGGAGCAACCGTCGAACGGATCCCAATCGCGGACATGGCCAGTTGGCCGATCTCGATCCCGCCCATCGATGAGCAGAAGCGGATCGTTTCGATTCTGGACAAGTTCGATGACCTCGTGGCCGACATCTCCACTGAGCTATCAGCAGAGATTGAGGCTCGGCGGAAGCAGTGTGAGTACTACCGGGACAAGTTGCTGACGTTCGAGGAGTGGGTTGCGTGAGCCAGGGCGGCGGCGTGGAGGCACCGGACTCGGCGCTGCGGTACGAGCCAATCGCGGTGACCGACGAGGCGACGGTGGTCGCGACATACGAGCTGGATGACGGCGGCGATCAGGGCTACCAGTCCGAGGCTCAGCTTGAGGCCGCGTTCATCGAGCTGCTGGAGCAGCAGGCGTACGAGTGGCTCCACATCACGTCGGCGGCCGGCTTGGAGGCGAACTTACGCCGTCAATTGGAACTTCTGAACGACGTCGTCTTCAGCGACGCCGAGTGGAGATGGTTCTTCACCAAGAAGATCTCTTCGAGGAACGAGGGCGTCGTCGAGAAGACGGCGCGCATCCAGGAGGACCCGATCCAGGTCCTCGCGCGTGACGATGGCACCAGCAAGAACATCAAACTGATCGACAAGTCGAACATCCATGCCAACCGGCTTCAGGTGATCAACCAGTACGAGACGGTCGATGGGGGGGCTGGGACTTCTCGCAAGCACCGGTACGACGTGACGATCCTAGTCAATGGGCTGCCGCTCGTGCATGTGGAGTTGAAGCGGCGCGGCGTGCCGTTGAAGGAGGCGTTCAACCAGATCAACCGCTACCAGCGGGAGTCGTTCTGGACCGATGCCGGCCTGTTTGAGTACGTCCAGATCTTCGTGATCTCCAATGGCACGCACACCAAGTACTACGCGAACACGACGCGAGCACGGAAGGTGGCCGAGGCCGAGGGCGGTAAGCGTGCACGGAAACAGTCCTCGAACTCGTTCGAGTTCACCTCTTGGTGGACCGATGCGAAGAACCGGCGTATCGGTGACCTGACCGCGTTCACCCGGACCTTCTTCGCCAAGCACACGCTGCTGAATGTGCTGACGAAGTACAGCGTCTTCGACGTCTCCCGCACGCTGCTAGTGATGCGGCCCTACCAAATCGTGGCGGCCGAGCGGATCCTGCAGCGGATCGTCTCCTCGGGGAACATAAAGTCGACCAGGTCGGAGGCTGGTGGCTACATCTGGCACACCACTGGGTCGGGCAAGACGCTGACGTCGTTCAAGACCGCGCAACTGGCCTCGAAAATGGAGGGCATCGACAAGGTCCTCTTCATTGTGGACCGCAAGGACCTCGACTACCAGACGCTACTAGAGTACAACCGGTTCGAGAAGGACTCGGTCAACGGGTCACGCTCGACCGCGGAGCTCAAACGGCGGCTGCAAGACCCGAACGCCACGATCATCGTGACCACGATCCAGAAGCTGTCGCGGTTCATCGAGCAGAACAAGGGCCACGAGATCACCACGGGTCGTGTGGTGCTGATCTTCGACGAATGCCACCGCAGCCAGTTCGGCGACATGGGCAATGCAGTGCGCAAGGCGTTCCGTCGCTCCCACCTGTTCGGGTTCACTGGCACCCCGATCTTCCCGGAGAACGCGGGGGGCGCGGCTAAGGACACTACCGAGAAGATCTTCGGCGACCGACTGCACACCTACACGATCGTGGACGCGATCAACGACGGAAACGTGCTGCCCTTTCGAGTCTCCTACCTGAATACGGTGCGAGCCAAGGACGATGTCGAGGACAAACAGGTCGAGGCCATCGACACCGAAGAGGTGCTGCGCAATCCCGAGCGAATCGGACTGAACGTGGGCTACATTCTCGACCACTTCGATACCAAGACCATGCGCACTCAGGGGTCCAGCTTGGGTGAGAAACGGGTGCGTGGTTTCAACTCGATGCTGGCGTCTGCGTCGATCCCCGCGCTGAAGATCTACTATGACGAGTTCGCTCGGCAACAGGCCGAACGCGCAGCCGCGGACCTGTCCTACCAGCCGCTCAAGATCGCCACGATCTTCAGCTACGCTGCCAACGAGGACGAGCAGGTCGGCGGTGTCCTCGATGACGAGGCGATGGACACTGACCAACTCGACGCCTCCTCCCGCGATTTCCTCGAACGTGCGATCAGTGACTACAACGCAGCTTTCGGCACGATGTACGACACTTCGGTGGCGAAATTCGAGAACTACTACAAGGACCTTTCGCGTCGGGTGAAGGAGCGTGAGGTCGACCTGATCATCGTCGTCAACATGTTCTTGACCGGGTTCGACGCAACCACGCTGAACACGCTGTGGGTGGACAAGAACCTCAAGTCCCACGGGCTGATTCAGGCGTTCTCCCGCACCAACCGGATCCTCAATTCGGTCAAGACCTACGGCAATATTGTCTGTTTCCGTAACTTGGAGAAAGCCGTCGACGACGCGTTGGCGCTCTTCGGTAGCTCCGAGGCTCGAGGTATCGTTCTACTCAAGCCGTACGCCGACTACCATGCTGCGTACGTCAGTCTGGTCGAGCAGCTCCTGGAGCAGTATCCGCCCAGCATCGAACCGTACGGCGAGGCGGCCGAGAAGGCATTTGTCGTGCTCTTCGGCCAGATCCTGAGGTTGCGCAACATCCTGACCTCTTTCGACGAGTTCGCCGAGGACGAGTCGTTGACCCCGAGACAGCTGCAGAACTACACCAGCGTCTACAACGCCCTATGGGAGAAGCACCGCAAGCGCGACGCCGGTGAGAAGGAATCGATCCTCGACGACGTCGTATTCGAGATTGAGCTCATAAAGCAGGTTGAGGTCAACATCGACTACATCCTGATGCTGGTGCAGAGGTGGCGTGACGAGGGCCAAGCCAAGATGGGCAAGGAAGGCAGGACGCCACTACGTGCCATCGAGGACGCCGTCGACGCCAGCCCGTCGCTGCGGAACAAGAAGGACCTGATCATGGACTTCGTCGACTCCATATCGGTCACCGGCGAGGTCAGCGACAACTGGCGCATCTTCGTCATCCATCGACAAGAAGCCGAACTCGCCGAAATCATCGACGCCGAGCGCCTCCGGCCCGAGCAGACGAAGTCGTTCATCAAAGCGGCTTTCCGCGACGGGGCGATCGCAACCAACGGAACGGCAATCACCCAAATCCTGCCACCGGTCTCCCGCTTCGCGAAGGACAACAATCTCGGCGCCAAGAAGCAGCGCGTCATCACGAAGCTGAACGAATACTTCGAGCGCTTCTTCGGTCTGGCCTGAAAGACACCGCCAACGCGGGTCATCCGTTTTTCCTTCGGGGCTTGACGGCCCAGCGATTCGAGTCACATGTCGTCAGATGGCGGGCGCAGTCAGGCACCAGCGGGATATGCATGGGATGATCAGGGGTGGCGAGCGACTTTGAGACCGCGTTTCTGCAGGTCAACTCCCCTATGGGGAAGTCGCAGCCCGCGCTCTCCTACAGCGGAGGCTTGTCCGGCTTGCCAGGTCTTCCGTTTCTCGAGCCGTGGCATCTATGCCATCCTGAATCGTTGTCCTGGGTGACATAGGTGTCGAGTCTATACTCGTGTCCACTGCCACTGGCGAAGGACAACCAGATCCGGAATGATTTCAGATGTGACGGACAGCCCCCCACAAATCGATCCCGCGCCTAAATCCGAGCTCCGAGTCGCCTTGCTTAGGATCACCTCCGCGATGCGGGACCGTCTCCTGCCGGAGAGGCGTTCCCTTGTCGAGCACCCGGTATTCTCGGGCCCCACCGGCGACTGGAAGCTCCGGCGTCGCTACCTGGTCGCCTTCCTGGACCGTGTTGAAGGTCAGGTCGTTGAGCACGTGGTAGGGCTCGGCATCTCTGTTCCTGGCAACCTGGCAGGGACCTACGAGCGTCGCTTCCGGATCGAAGAATTCTCGCCTATCGATCCCCAGATTCCGACAGATCGTCTGTCTGATCTTCTCGGTAGATACGCCAATGCGCTTCGTGTTCAAGGTCCACTTTCGACCGCCCTTGGACGAAGGCTTATCGACGCAATTCGGGAAGAGGCTCCACATCTCAGCGACCTTTTGGATGATCTGGAAAGTCGGGTCAGCCAAAATACCCCGCGTGGCGACATCGCGCAGATCATCGCTACCCAACGCGATATGACAGGGCTCCTCCTCACCGCCGCCGACATGGATCGTGAGCCTCTGCGTGACTGGGCCGGCTTCGGCCTACGTGCCGATTTCCTCGAAGAGGAGCCTCCGGAACGCCCGTACGAGGACGACGTAATTCGCCACGACTGGCGGCATCTTCCGGGCTGGATGCAAGTCCAAGCATCGTGGACGGAGCAACGATTCTATAGAGGGAAGCGTCGATTGTCTGTGTTCTATGCGAACACACGTCCACTCGAACACCTCACCGGGGTCGACCTTGTGTACTACAACGAGTTTCACGGCTGCTTCGTATGTGTGCAGTACAAGAAGTTCCAGCATGAAGCTCAAGCCGGCTGGGTCTACAGGCCGAGTCAAATTCTGGACAGCGAGCTTCAGCGCATGAAAGCCATTGACGAAAAGTGCAAGGTCGGCGCTGATACCACTGATATTAGGCTGCTAGACACGGCCACCTTCTTCAAGCTCCACGAGCCGATGCAGTTCGAGCCGGGCAACACAGATCTGGTTCCAGGTATGTATCTGAGTAGGGAACACTTTGAGCTCCTGCTAGAGAAGAACCGGGGAGGCCAAGGTGGACGACGAATCGGCTACGCGACAGTACCCCGCCACTTGACCAACACGCTGTTCGCCGAACTCCTAGGGCAAGGGTGGATTGGCACTCGCGGCGCTAGCACCGATCTGGTGCGTGATCAGATTCGATCCAGTCTAAGCCGTGATCGGGGCCTGGTCTTCGGCCTTGCGGAGGGAGATCAGCGGCTCGGAAACGGCAATCGGCTGCGGTAAGCATCTGCGGATGCAGATAACTCATCTATGCAGGTTTCAAGCTCAACTTCTCTTTGATGTTACATTGATTACATTAAGTTGATCAAGGGAGGCGTTGCCGATGACGTCGCGGGCATGGCTGGTTCGACTCGGTGAGACCGGGCAGCGGGAAAGCACCGCCCTAAAGGAAGGGCTGGTGATCCTGGGCTGGTCCGAGCTGAGGGACCTCAGCGCCTGCGAGAGCCGTACGGACATCGCAGCAATGGTCACGGAGAACTACCCTCATGAGGGAAAGGCAACGCTGTCCAACTGGACAGGGCAGTTATGGCGGTTCCTCCGGGAGATCCGGGACGGCGATCTCATCGTGTGCCCGTTGAAGACGCGGCCGACCGTTGCCGTGGGCCGGGTCACCGGGCCCTACCGCTACGAGAGCGATGCCGACCCTGGTTTCCGCCAAGTACGGCCGGTGGAATGGCTGCGTACCGACATCACCAAGAGCGACATCGAGCAAGACCTGCGCAACAGCATGAGCTCCCTGCTAACGGTCTGCGCCCTCAGCCGCTTCGGAGCTCCCCGGCGCATCACCAATCTCGCCGAGCAGGGTGTCGACCCCGGTCCCACGCCGGACGAAATGGTCATGCTGGAGGGCTTCGCCACCCCTCACGAGCTTCTCAACGGAGTGATCGCCAACAGTATGGGTGAGCCAATCCGGCTAACCATCCGTGATTTCCTCAAGCGTTGGGGAGTCACTCGCCGAACCTCGGCATCGGTAGCCCGGATCGAGGCGGATCTCGTCGCCAAGGGGATAACGACGCGGCCGTCCTTCACCGAGGGCTGGTTCGACAGCGTCATCGAGCTCCTTCCCGTCGGCGAAGAACCGGAGAGCACCAAGGAAATCCCCAGCCAGTCGTTGCAGCCCGACGTCGAGGACGCCCCGGACCTGCCGACAATCACCCTGCGGGTCGGCGTCTTGGAGTCCGCGAACAAGGGTGTGGCCTCCGTGCGGCTAGAGGACGAGCTCAAGATTGCCCATACCAAGATGCTGAGCGGCAAGTATTCACAGCTGGCCGTAATCGACGAGAACGGGACCCTGCGCGGTGCTCTGAGTTGGGAGTCCATCGGCAAGGCGTCCATGCGAGGCCAGAAACTCCGCACCGTCTCCGATGCAGTGGACCGAACCGCCGGCTTGGTCGATCATCACGAAGACCTGCTGAGCCAAGTGAACGAGATCTACAACAAGGGCTACGTCTTCGTCTGCGACTCCGACAGGAAAGTGACTGGCATCATCACTGCGGCCGATCTGACACAGCAGTTCGGTCATCTGGCGCGGCCCTTCGTCCTGGTGGAGGAGGCCGAGCGGCGACTGAGAAGGCGAGCAGACGAGGTCTTCACCGTCGACGAACTTCGGGAGGCCGCGCCCAGGCATCTGGCCCCCCGGGTAAGCTCGGCGAACGACCTGATGCTTGGGGCTTACAAGCATCTACTTGCCTCCCCCGCGCGCTGGAGCCGGCTGGAATGGCCGCTCGATCATGCGCTCTTCGTCGAGCTACTGGAACTCATCCGTGCGGTACGCAACGAGCTGATGCACTTCGCTCCCGACCCGTTGGACGAGGAGACCCTCACGAGAGTGGAGGGCTTCATCGAAATGGTCCGCATCGTAGATCCACGGCCTTGACCCACTGGGCCGAGTATTCGATCCAGCTACTCCGACTGGATCAATCCAACAGCATTCCGTCAGATCTGGCGGGTGCTCGGACCTGTCAGGTCTGCGCTCCGGGTGGGCCGCCGGATGACGGTGTTACTCTCACGACTGAGGTCGGGACATGCTCGGGATGATCTTGGACGGCGCACGCGTCTCATAGGTTATTGGCCCAGCTCAACCGGCTCCAACAGGCAGTTTGGACTCCCCTCTCCTAAAGAGCGGTGCTGTTGGCCGCCGCGTGGCTTCCGTTCCTCGGGGCTGGCGGCCCTGTGGTACGGGTCCACTTGCCACCGGATGGCGAGGCGGGCTGCCGGCCAAAGGACTGAGTACAGCAGCGGATACAGCAACGCCACCTCGCGCCCCCACATCCCACCAGCCCGTATCTACCACCTGGGCAGGGAGGCGAGCTTCTGCATCATGACCGGCTCCCGTTTGCAAGGAGGCGGTCATGTGTGCTGTGACGTATTCGACTGTGGCGTATTCCAGCCCGGAGTAGGGACGAGGCGCGGGGCTTCATCTCCCTTCAACGAGTCGGCCCGCGTCGTCTCCGAGTGACCGCGCCGCTGGAGCCCGTTGGCGATCTGGCGCGACGATGGCCCAGCTCAGGCGTGGCTTGGCGGCTCATCGCGGGTTTTGTTACTCACATCGTTGTTTCGTCCGGAGTCCTTAACTGCATCGCGGTCCGCGCTTGGCTGATCGGTGATAGCAGCCTCGGCCTCTGTGCGACTAGGGAAGTGCGCAGGTGTGTCTTGCGTCATGGGGTGGTCGATGGACAGGGGATGTGCAGGTTTCGGCTCGTGAGGTGAGGCTGGCTCTAGCCTCTGAGCGCCCTCGCCGGCCGCGGCAGCCGCTGCTATCGCGGCCCCTCCGACCATGCCCATAGCGCTGAGGATTACCCAGAAGCCACCTCCGGTGAGATCCAGAGCGCTCAACCCGAGGATCGAGGACCCGGATTGGTTTATGGCCGACTGGATCATGAGCAGGACGACGAGACAGATCACCACGACCATGGCTGCGCAGATGAGGACCATGACGGACGCATTGCGGCGGGAACGCAGTGCGACGTTCGGTGTGAGTAGCCACACGCCCAGAGCAACTATCTCAGCGGCCCCGATGGGAATCAGCAAGATCATTACTCCGAGGGCGGGTTCCTCTTTCGCAGCCATGCCAAGCATCCACCAGCCAGCCGAGGACAGCACAAGAGGCGCGGAGGTCATGGACTGGATAACGAAGATGAGTAGAACGGTGGCTCCTCCGACGACGAATATGGTGGCGGTCAAGCCTGTTCTTATATCCGAACGTGCTGTGGTGGCCCTCGACTCTTGGACGTTGCCACCGTGCGATTGAGGGACCGTGGCCTGTACATCGGAACTTTCGGCAGCCTTATCCGAGGAGGAGGGGTCTTCGGGTTGCGGAAGAAGTCGCCGCTTGGCGAGGGCATACTCCTCATCTGTGAGAGAACCGTCGGAGCGCAACTGGGCCAGCTCTCGGAGCTGGCGCGAAATGTCCATGTCATCCATTCGGAACTCCCGAGCTCGACGGGATCGAATGACAAGCGGCCGAACGGTCTGCTCAGCCGCGTGTCTCAGCACCACTCATTTCTTGAGGACGACGTCCCCCCAAGCAGCCGAGTAAACGGTATCGCCCGACAGCCAACGTAGCTCTCAGTTTCTGTCTCCAGCCACTCTATGGCCATCAAATATCGTAGGGCGACAGGAGAACCTGGAGCTTAATGAGCATAAGAAGTAGAGCAAGCCAAACAAGAAAACCTTCAATCACGCAGAGTGCATTCTCCTTGAGTGTCCATTGAGCGCTCTCTATTGATTCTGAAAATCTTTCCATCTCCACGCTTCGTGGCAACTTTCTTGAAGAAGGTGACGCCTGACCAGATAAGAAGCAGTAGAGAATCGACGGAATATAAGAAAACCACCATTGTTTTCTTGCCTATTACCCTTTCTCTTCAGCGCAACATTTGTGTTTTGAAGAGTCAATCCTAGTCCGGTAAATTTTGGTACAAATACTCGATGTGCGTGCCGGTAGCCCTCTATGCGGTGTGATTTGCTACCGTCGACTCACCAAATGAGACGTCATCTAAGGAACACGAGGCGAAAGGCACTGTAGTGAGCACCTAGCGGTGCACCGGAGTCGACGTGCTAGATACGTTGTAGCCCCGTACCCTGAGGTAAGGCAGCTGCCCGTGCAGCGCGGCCGTCTCGTAGGTCGCGGTGATCCTGGTGGATTCGCCGGGCCAGAGCGAGAGGTAGTTGTCGCTGTAAATGACCGGCAGGACTTCCCTGCCGTTGTCGCCCGCCGTGATTTCGGGCCGTACGAAGAAGGCGAGATCGGTTGGGCTGGCATTGGTGAGCGTGATGGTGACGGTCTCTCGACCGCCGGACAGGGAACGCGTTGCCGCGGCCTCAAGGTGCCGGTTGGGAGCCAGCCTGTTGAGGCTGCTCAGGTCCGCGAAACCGTCGATCTTTGTCTGGTAGTGGTTATCTGCGTTGCCGAGCGCGTCAGGACGCGTGGAGTACCAGTAGAGGTTGTCACTGACACTCGAGCCGTTGGCGTCTCGGAGCTGAAGCCGCAGGAAGAACGTCCTCGACAGGCCGGTCAAGGGAGGAATTTTCAGCACCCGCACCGAGGCATTGGCCGGGGAGGAGACCTGAGCGGTGGCCGTGTACTTCCGGGTCAGAGACGGGATGTCATAGACACTTGCCGTCGCGGTCAGTGCCGTGCGAGCTGCGAGGGTCGAGTTGACCACGTGCACGTTCCGTGTGAAGTAGTCATAGCTTATGTGGATCGGCTCGGCGGCCTTCTTGGCGCCGAAATATCCGCCGCCTGGCTTGAAGTAGTAGTCATAGAGGTTCCAGTGGAGCGACGGCCACGCGTTGTTCAGCATCCAGAAGATGGTGCCGAACGTCTGGGTGTGCTGACGTGCGCTCCAGGCTTCGAAGAACGATCGAGTGGTCTCGTAGTTCTGCAGCTCGGATTTGCGGGAAAAGTCGTCGGCGCCGTCGGCTTTGCCGTATCTCTTGTTGACCCCGTCGGTGAACGGGGTGATGTGGTCGAAGGGGGTGCCCGGCTTGCCCGCGTGGTAGTTCCAGACTGTGCCGATCGGCCACCGGTCGTCCGGGGGGATGAACCGTTCCAGGCTTTCCAGTGGTG
Source organism: Nonomuraea sp. 3N208 (assembly GCF_052245935.1). Lineage (NCBI taxonomy): Bacteria > Bacillati > Actinomycetota > Actinomycetes > Streptosporangiales > Streptosporangiaceae > Nonomuraea > Nonomuraea sp. 3N208. The sequence goes on from NZ_JBQQBR010000067.1 coordinate 37,527, forward strand.
GAGGGGCTTGCGTGCCTTGCTCGGCGGTGGTGCCGAATGCACTGCCCGATCGGCTGGGGTCCCACCACAGCACGGGGGGCTCCCATACGTAGGGCCCGTCCATCTTCATGCCGGCGTTGGGATCTGCCCAGGTGGCGACGCTGTCCAGGGTGGGATTCTGCCAGTGCAGCATGCGGGCGATGCGCTTGTAACCGTCCAGTCGTGCCGCGCTGGGGGGCCGGTCGCTCCCGTACGTCCACAGGAAGCTGCTGGCGTGATGACGCAGCCCTCTCATCTGGCTGTCCAATGAGGCGTAGGCCACTCGTTCTTGCTCGGGAGACCAGCTCCTGTCGTTCTCCCAGGCGCTGCAGCAGACGAAGCCGGACATGAGCATGATCCCGGTCCTGTCGGCCAGGTCGTAGAGCTCCTCGTTGCCGAGAGTGCCCTCCAGACGGATGGTGTTGAGGCCCATGTTCTTGGTGTAGTCGATGTGGGCCTGGTTGGTTCTGGTGTCCCAGCGCTGGAGCAGGTCCCAGACGTATCCCCCACCCCGGAACAGGACGGGACGGCCGTTGACCTTGTAACCCGCAAAGGACGTCCCGTTGACCGTGGTGCGGTAGCCGGTGAACTGCCGGACGCCGAAGTCGATCGACTTACGGTCGGACGTCGATCCCGAGACCGCGGCGGTCATGGAAAGTCTGTAGAGCTCCGGCTGGCCGAACTGGTGAGGCCACCACAGAGCGGGATTGGCGACGTGGAGCTGTGGATGAGCCTTCGTATCGAAGGTGATATTCCTGCGTTGGCCGGGGTCGAGCGTCACCTCCTTGCTGAAGGAGATCGCGGGCCGGCCGGTCTTGGTGATGGATCCGCTGATGGTCGCGGTCACCGGGGTGTCTGTCGCGTTGATCGCATCGACGTACACGGTCAGGTCGGCCGCGTCCGTCGCGGGCAGGGGGAGGGTCGTCTTGACATACGGATCCCTCAGCGCGACAGGGCCGGTGGTGTCGAGAAGCGTCTTGCCCCAGATGCCGGCGTTCATGTCGGGGGCCTCAGGGTTCCAGTCGACGGTACAGAAGGAGAGGTCCTGGCAGTCACGCGCCGGTGGGGTGACGCGGATGGCCAGCACATTTGCTGTGCCAGGACGGATGAGCCGGGTGACGTTGTACTCGCGGCTCACCATGGTGCCGACGGCGTCGGGATCGAGTCGCCGTCCATTCAGCCAGATCTGCGCGCGGTAGCTGATCCCTTTGAACCGGAGCCAGTACACCTGTCCCGCTGAGGTGCGGACAGCGGGGAACTCGCCTCGGAACCACCACTCTTGCTGGGTTAGGTCGGGGACTTTCCGGAGGTTCGTCCCGACGAAGATGTTCTGGTGGACGCCGTTTGCTACCAGGCCTGCCAGGACAGTGGAGGGAAGCGTGATCGGGTGCCATCCAGCGGTGTCGTAGCCCACCTGGGAGATGGCGGCTCCGGTGTCGGTGACGTCCTCCGCTGATCGGAGTGACCAGCCTCGGGTCAATTCGGAGGAGCTGACGGTGACAACACCGCCGGTGCCTGCGACACCGAAGCCGACGATCAGCGCCAGGATTATGATCAACCAGCCGAACGGCGCACGTCGAGGGCGACGGCCGGTCATGTGCCGTAGACCTGCATCTCATAGAGCGAATACCCGAACCTGGTGCCCCGTTCCGTCCCGTACATGCGAACGTATCTGCCCGTGCCGGAAAGACCAGTCAGATCGTCCTCGTTGCCATCGCCGGCCGCGGTTTCATAGACGGTCGTCCAGACGGCGGCGTCGTTCGATACCTGGATCTGGTAGGTCTTCCCGTACGCCGTCTCCCAGAAAAGTCTCACGCGGGAGATGTTCTTGGGCGATCCGAGATCGATCTGGAGCCACTGGGGGTCCGTGAACTCCAGGGATCCCCATCGGGTGGTGAAGTCGCCGTCGAACGCCTTTTCCGGCCCCAGCGCCGCCTTCTCGATCGACGACGACGTGGCGGGACGGGCAAGGGAGAGCAGGCTCTCGGCGGCCTTAGTCTCCGTGGTTCCGTTGAACTTGATCGTCACGCTCCACTCCCCGGAATTATCCTCAACGAAATCGTCATTTATGCCTAGATAGAGGCGCCCGGGCTCGGCTATCTGAACGGAAGCTTCGCGGCCTACCTCGAACACCTCGCCATCGCCGACCTTGCCAATGAGCGAGTAAGGATGAAGTCCTGGCCCAGGAAAGTTCCGACCGTATGGCGCCATCGTAGAAGATTGACCTTGCGGAGAGTAGATATCGATATTTGGATCGAGCGCCTCTGACGTTTTTACCATTCCGTCAGAGACAAACTCAAGCCGCCCGCTCTCAACATTGATGCCCGAATCAATCCAGTACTGATTGGCCGGGACTAGACGCGTTTCTTCGAATGAGAGATTCGCCTGTGATGTTGCGTCGGGACTGCCAATCGGAGCTTGAGTCGTTTCTGTCCCACCTTCGTCCGTGGGTTCATCACTATTAATATTTACGAGGACGACGATGCCTGTCAGCGTGAATAGAATAAGGAGCGTCGCGCTCAAGACGAAGATATTCGACAACCGCCTCTGTGATCCATGCGTTTGCCTTTTTGCGGGGGACCGCTCGTCCGAGTCGGTGTCGTCGTGCGGTACAGCCGGGATGAAGTTTTGCGGCCTGATGGGCGGGAAGCGACGGCGGACCAGCGCAAGCAATTCCGCTCCCGCCTGGCGAGCTGTTATTGGTCCGGTATTCGCGTCGGTCGTCCCCTTAGAGTCTAGGGCATCCTTCCGAGCCCCAAGAGCGGACTGAATCAGCTCTGCCACCGCGACTCCTCCGGCAATGACCATGGCACCGAGAACGAGCCAGAATCCGGTTCCGATGAGATCCGTAGCGCTGTATCCCAGCGCCGATATTCCGGATTGGTCGAGGAGGTACAGGGCGTAGCCGAGGGCGATGACATAGATAAGCACGACCAGAATCGTGAGGGCTAGCACGACGGTAGATGCATTATTGCGGGTGTGGGAGGTTACATTCGATCCACAAAGCCGCAACCCTGCACCGGCTATAGCAACGCCAGCTGCTGGAACCAGCCAAAGAACTTTCTGTGTGGCCTCCTCAGAGGGCATGTTAGCCAAATCCGAGGCAGTAAACGAACCTAGAATGGGCAGGGTACCCATGGGTAGCGTAAAGAAGAAGAGCAGCGTCAGGATTCCTGCGACGAGAAATGAGACGGCAGCCAGGCCTTTGCCTGTACTCGAATTTAGTGTGTTGGCCTTCGGTTCTTGGGGGTGGCCACCATGCGATAGGGGTCTGGTGGTCTGGGTATCGAAACTCTCGGCGGCCTTGGCCGAATCGGCAAAGTCGGCGGCTTGCGACAGAAGCCGCTCCTTGGCGAGAGCAAATTCTTCGTCTGTGAGGCAACCGTCGGAGTGCAGCTGCGCCAACCGTCTGAGCTGACTCACTATATCGATATCACCCATTGGAACTCCAGGCCATAGGCCTCGGATAACAGCGTCAGATGGTCCGCCGTCGCTCCTTCTACGACGCTAACCAGCAGGCGTAGGCCTAAAGCAAGACCGCCTGTTCGAATCTGACGTGGATATGGTGAATCTGTGAAGTTCTCGGGCCGTGCGACGAACGATCATGGCGCCAACGATGTTGGACGCCCTCAGCACACCGGGAAGCCCAGGCCAAGAGCAAATTATGCGCTGACACACTGAGATCTACGAAGTCCTTGCAACCGCTCAGCACGGCGTGTGTGCGATGTGCGCCAAGCCGTGCTCGACGGGATGGCGGCTGGCTGTTGATCATGCGCACCAGACTGGGTGCGCTCGGGCGCTACCGCACCCGCGAGGGCAAGTGATTGCGGCATCGCTCGTCCTCGACTAGCCCGCTCATCTCTCCAGGACGGCGTCTCCCCACACGACCGGCCTGACCCGACCAGACTCGATCTGGGAGGCATGAGTGTTTGGGTCGAGACGGCGCGCAAGGTGTGTACCAACGCCTATTCAGACGACTACGATGCCTGGCGCATGTGCTTCAACTATGTCATCGACCGTGGTGCGCTGAAATCTGGAGCTGTTGAGCGAGCTGCAGCTGAGTAAGGCCACGCGGTTCGCGGGCACGCCTGATCAACTTGGACCAGCCAGGCGTGGGTGGGGGCGAATGTGAATGCGAGCCGTACTGTAGCGATGATCACGGACAAGTTGGCGTGACATTGGTACGGCAGACATCGTCGCTCACCTCGACAGTCGAACCGCAGCCCCGCCCGTCTCCCCCTCTCGAGGGAACCGGACGGGGCGTTCTGCCGCCTTGGATCAGGAGGCCGTCACGATGATCCTGCCGGTGAGCAGCGCGCCGGCCGCGTCAGGCCCTGCGTGCAGGCCAGCGGCGTCGATCGCCGCAGCGGCGCGGTCGGCGGCCATGTCCGGCTGGAGCCCATCGCGGAGGGTGCCCTCAACGAGGTACAACTCCACCTGGTCACGGTAGATGTACGCGATGGCGTCACCAGGGAACGGTGACGGGGTGAGACGGTCGTCGTTCTCGTGCACGACGAAATCGGCGTTCCTGAGGGCGATAGTGAGAGTGAAGAGGATCTGCTGCGGAGTCACTAGGACACCTTTCGATAGACGTATGTCACGGCTGTGACTCCATCCACGACGGGACGTCCCAACTCGGATATTCCCCGCCCAGACGCTACTTTTTGCGAGTTAGGATCTTGAGCGGTGCTGAGAGAAAAGGGCCGCTACAGCAGGCAGTGCGCCTCGGCGGCCAACGGCGGTGGCGCTTCCGTCGCGAGCGCGTGCACTACCCGTCGGCCGCCTCGGCGTAGTCGCTCAGCGCCTTGTTGAGCAGGATGGTCGCCAGGCTGGCCACGCGCTCCAGGTCTGTCTCGCTCAGCGTCAACGCGACCATCACGCCATCGCGGCCACGCAGGCGGGTGGCGCTCACAGGCTGGCTGAGCTTCACGGACGCCCAGGTGCGCCCGTGAGCGAACCCAGAGCATTCCCGCCAGCGCACTAGCGCCTCCGTGCCCGACAGGCCCGCTGCCTGGCCGGCTTCCCGGACGGTCGTGGAGTAGTAGAGGTCCTGGATCACCTGCTGAGGACGAAGACCAAGCCTCTTGGCGATCTCCTCGATGTCCTTCATCCGCTCGGTTGCCTTCTTGCCGGGCGAGGGCGGAACCACGCCAGCGTCCTTCTCCCATTTGGAGCGCTCTTTCATGTCGTTACGCCAAACCCTGAGCGTCCGCTCCCTTCGCTGGGCCCGATTGGGTTCGTCGAGGATCCACACGGCCAGCGAGCTGGGCTCTATAACCCCGCGCAGCAGCGTCCACGGAGCGGCGTTGGTGATCTCCCTGGCACCTGTCACGAGGGAGCACAGGGTGAGCACATGGTCCACTGCTGCCACTATAGAGCTCGCCACCACGGTGGAGACCTTGTAGCCCTCCATGCCGACGTCATCCTGCGCCAGCGAACTGGTCGGTCCGACTTCGTCGAGCCCGAAGCCGATCTGCTGCCCGGTGCGGTCCGTGAGGGATTCCGCAATTTCGAAAAGTTCCCAAAGGAACTGCATGCCGCCCTTCGCCATGGGCGTTAACACTATGCCGTCGTATCGTTACTCGCATGGCATTTTCGGCCAGTTCTGAAAGACCCGAATGCGGGTGCCGTCGGCGAACCTCAACCCCATACACAAAGCAGGCAAAACCCATGCTCGATCTGCCGTTCACTCGACGACGAACCCGGCGGGCGGCTTGCCGAGGTTGACGAAGTCCTGCCCGTCGGGCCAGTCCTCGAAGCGGCCGGAGATGACACGCCCGTCGTCGAGGTGTATCTCCAGGTCCCGCCCCGCCTGCGGGTGCCGGATGGTTGTCTCGGACACCACGCGGGCCAGGTCGAATGTCACCCGCCCGTCCGGGCCTTCCTCGCCTTGCACTTGAATTACGACGTGCCCCTTGACTTCCCGCCCGGAAATCGGCCCGAGACGGTGATGCGCCTGAAGCTGATTGAGGATGAAGCGCAGGTTGTCGGCGTCCCGCCGGCTGAGCGTTTGCGTGATGAGGCCGGTGTGCATGGCCTGGACGGCACGGAAGAAGTACAGGAGTTCGTCCCGCGTCATGATGGTCGTTGTCGTCTGGCCGGGCTCCGGGGTCGCTTCGAGCGAGCCGTTCTTGTGCGAGATGACACCGCGGTGCGTCAGCGAATGCCGCAGGTCGTAGGTGTTCGCGTACGTTCCGAGAAGGCGCCGCCAGATATCCTCCGGAAACGGGGGCTCAAGTCGTACACCATTGCCCGTCTTGGCCACCTTGATCTTCTTGCTGATGTTGTTCAAGCTCTTGCCTTCGTACACCAGGAGCTGAAGGTCGATCACCACGTCGATGACCTTCCACGCGGCGCCGAACACGAGCGGGGTCAGGTCCACCGGTGCGGGCTTCCCGCCCACGTACGCCTTGACTTCCACCGTCTCCAGCATGACATGGGCGTGCTGGCGTAGCTTCCCGGTGCGCAGATCGAGCACGTGCCCGCCGCTTGGTTCGGGTAATGCGGTAGCGAGGCTGTCGAGGATGTACCGCTCGTACTCGGTAGCCTCTTCGAACGCTGTGGTGGGAAATGTCATCTGCGAGCTCCTCCGGTCTCAGTGCAAACGTGGTGAGGAGCATAAGCAGATCAGTCGTTCGATATCTCGCGTACGGTAAAGATGTCACGCGCAGCCGTGATGGCCGCCTCCGGCGGCTGCTCGCTCTCGATCTCCATCGAGCCGGGGCTGCGTCAGGTTGCCTGCATGTGGTCGAGCATGACGCCGGGGACTGACGAGATGCCTTCGACAGCGCCCGCGTCCACCATCACGGCAGGCGGGTGGCTCTCTGCTTTGTCGGCTTCAAGGAGACCGTCAGGGCCGCGCAGCTAACTCGTCCGGTCGCGTCCGCGTTGCGTTTCACGTCGATGCCCCACCGCCGGCGGAGCCATCCCACCCCCAGGTGGATACCGATGATGGTCGGAATCGTGTACGATGCCGCTCCCTGCGACTCGTGCACGTTCCCCGCGGCGAGAACCTCGGCAGTGCCGAGCGGCCACCACGTGAGACGGTTCGAGGACAAGATCCGGTATTCAGTAAGCACCGGTGGGCGATCTCGAACTGGCTACGGATCAGGAGATCGAGGCATCGATATCAAGCTCGCGCAGCATCTACCGCGGAATCAGCTCGACGGCGCCGCCGGCCGCCTGCGCGGTGAACCACCAGCGGGCTTCGTTAGCGACGAGCAGTAGCTCAATCGGGTGGCGTGCGGTCAGCCGGACCAGTTCGCGCCACTTGGGGAGATGACCCTTATGCGAGGGCTGGTGGGTTGGATCAGCGGCGAGCAGTTGCAGAGAACGCAGCAAGGCGGTCAGCCCGTCGACGCCGTCCTGGCGGGTCTTGGCCTCGGCGGCGAATACGATGTCCCCGGCCTGCGGATCACCGGCGCCCGGTGGCCCATCGTACCCCCAAAGGTCCAGGGCAGCGCCGCTGAAGAATGGGTCGAAGATGAGTCTCTCGGGAGCCCAGCCGTGGTCCAGGACGAGTTCAGCATAGGCACCGACGTGGATCAGGACCTCAGTGTGTAACTTGACATGATCGCCGTTGCGGCCGATCAGGTGTAAATTCGGCGAGCAGGCCCGCGCGGCGGGGACGAAGAACCATCCATCCGGTCCGACCTCGACCAGATCGGCGTCCAGGGCGCGCAGGAAGGCGCGGGATTCGTCCTGTCCCAGGCCCACGCCGTAAAGCAACGCAGGCCGACGCACAAGGTCGCTATGGAGATATTTGCGATCGGGCTCGGCACGGCAACCAGCGGCGAAGGCCTCCGCACAACTCATCAGCAAGCTATGTAACCGACGCTGCTCATCGGTCTGCCACACGGGGTCGGCGCCGCTGGGCTCGGCCATGACCCTTGTCATTCGAGGGACATCCATGGCGCGAGGATACGGGAAGTCGCCGACAGATCTCCGACCCCAAGGATCTAGGTGTGCGGTTCCACGTACCAGGGCGTGGGCCATCGGCCCGGCTACCATCGGCACCTGACCGGAAAATAAGGACCTCAGCCGGGCAGGCGGCAGCGAACCCCGGCTGGTGATCGTCGGTGGGGTGGCCTGGGGGCGGTGTGGGTCAGGCAGCCTGGGTCAGGGTGACGGTGAAGCCGAGCGC
>NZ_JBQQBR010000068.1:0-42937 GCF_052245935.1 Nonomuraea sp. 3N208
CATCTACCGGAGGCTCCACGCCTGTCTCCGGCCTTCGACGACTCCTCCCGAAAGGCCCGAAACGGCACCGCCTGCGTCCCAGAAATCCCCAATCGCCCCGAATTATTTCTCTGAGATCACCTCAGTGCGCTCGTCCTTCGCCTTTCCACGCTGGCCCGCTCGTAGCTCACGACCGGGATGAGATCCATACCGCCCCTCACCAAGACCGCATGCCTGACTACAACTAGTAGCACCATGGCGTGGTGTCATAGAGGCGTCGTGGCGGCTCCGAAGTCCTCGGCGATCCCCGCACGCACGGCCTCCAGCAGGTGGCCGCCGGCCCGTGCCTTGCTCGCCGTGTGCGCGGCCAGATCCAGGGCGGTCAGCGACTCCGCGCTGGCACGGGCGGCGTCCCACACCCGAGCCGGCTCGACCACCCGATCCAGGAACCCGGCCGCGACGGCGTCGTCGGGGGAGAAGACCTCCGCCAGCGTCACCGCCCGGGTGAAGGCGGCGGGGGTGAGCCGCTGCCGCAGGATCTCGATCGCCGCGTACGGCATCGTGATCCCGATCGCCACCTCGTTGGCGGCCAGCCGATACGGGCCGGTCGCCCCCACTCGGTAGTCCCCGGACAGCAGGAGGAACACGCCCATCGCCACCGCGTGCCCGGTGCAGGCCATGACCACGGGAGCCGGGAACGACAGCAGTCGCGCCGCCAGCTCGAACCCGCCGCGCACCAGCTCGACCGCCTCGCCGCCGCCGGCCCTGAGCGTCCCCAGGTCGAACCCGGCCGACAGCACCCCGTCCCGGCCGCCCAGCAGCACGACCGCCGAGTCGGCGGCCGCCTGGTCTAGGGCGGCGTTAAGCTCGGTGACCATCTGGAGCGAGATCACGTTGACCTTGCCGTCGTCCATCGTGATCGTGGCGACGGAGTCCTTGAGCTGGTAGCTGACGACGCTTCCCATGGCGGCCCCCAGCATCATGTTCGGTCAGAATCGGTTTCGGGCCAGAATAATGTTCGGGATGCCGTGCAGCCTAGCCGTCCCGCAGGCCCGCGAACAGATCCTCCTCGTGATCCGGGGCGTCCACCTTGCACAGCACCCGCTCGAACGCCTCGTGCGAGAACGCCTGCTCCTGGGCCTCCTGCGGCATGCGGAACAGGAAGATGTTCTCCCCCTGGCTCTCGTGGGCTTTGATCGCCTTGAGCTTGCGTTCGACGTACGGCGTGACGTCGACGATGCTCGTGACGCGCTCGTCCGGCGTGCCGAAGTCGTCGGAAGGCTCGAAGCCGAGGTCGATCCCGTGCTCGCGCGTCATCTCGAACATGCGCTTGATGGCGGACCGGGGGATGGCCGTGTAGTAGAACTTGTCCGGGATGCCGGTCGACTCCACCGCCGCGGCCGTGATGCGGTGGGCCTGGACGTGATCCGGGTGGCCGTAACCGCCGCCGCCCGTCTCGTCGTAGGTCACCACCACCTGCGGGCGGTAGTGCTCCATCAGTGCGGCCAGCCTGCCCGCGGCCACCTCGACGGGCACGTTGGCGAACGCGTCGGGGTGGCTGTTGGCCGTCCAGCCTTCCATGCCGGAGTCGCGGTAGCCGAGCAGCTCCAGGTGGTCGATGCCCAGGTGGGCGACCGACTCGCGCAGCTCGGCGAGCCGGCGCACGGCCACCGCCGCGTCGTCGTGGCCCGCCTCGCCTGGCTTGATGCCGTCCCAGTCGTCGCCCTGCTCGCCGTTGGTGCAGGTGACCAGGACCGTGCGGATGCCCTCCTCGGTGTAGCGGGCCAGGAGGCCGCCGGTGCTGAGACACTCGTCGTCGGGGTGGGCGTGCACGACCATCAGGGTGAGTTGCCGATCCATGTGCCGAAACACTACCGGTCACTCCCGACAATCCCGGAGGCGGCGGGGGTCAGGGGTGTGGTCGCGGGGACGGCATGGTGCCGGCGTCGTCCAGGAGGTCGGTGACGGTGGCGGCGCGCAGCATGTGCGGGTGCAGGTCGCGGGCCCGCTGCTCCGGGACGCCACCCGCCAGGGCGGCGTCGGCGAGTGCGTCCCTGAGCCAGTCGAGGTCCACAGGGCGGCCGTCGGATCGCCTGATCAGCGGCTCGCCGGCGGGGCGGCTGGCGCACAACACGCGCAGCAGCGGGCGGGCCAGCGGCGAGACAGGGAAGGCGACGACGTCGTCCCGGCCATGATGCACAGTGATGACGGCGGGCCGGCTGCCGGCGCTGTCGGCCACGCTGTGAACGTCCTGCCGGGTCAGGCCGGCCAGCGCGTCCACGGCGGCGCCGGTGAGCTCCAGCAGCGCGACCGCGGCGGCCTCGGCCGTGCGGCCGTCGGCGGCCAGGCGCGCGATGCCCTGGCGCAGTTGCCGGCGCTCATCCCTGGTGAGCGTACGCGTGCCGGCGCCGCGGCGGTTCCTGGTCACCTGCTGGCCGGGAACCTGGTTGTGCCGTACCACGCCGCACTGCCAGGCGAAGGTGTAGAAGGACAGCAGGACGGAACGTTTTCTGGCCACCGTCCTGCTCGCCAGCGGCCTGCGGGACGGCGTGCGGGTGAGCGCGCCGGTGCGGGCAACCTCGCAGTAGGCGTCCAGATGGGCTCCGGTGACGGCGAGGAGTTCGAGCGCCGGCTCCGTGTCGCGCAGCCAGCTCAGGAACGACGCCAGCACCTGCAAACCGACCTGCCGCGTGGCCGCGGAGGGTTTGTCGTGCAGCCAGGCGGCCACCGTGCGCCAGGCCAGCGGGTCCAGCGCGTCGACCAGGTCGACGTCGCCACCGCCCGCCTCGCCCCCGTCCCGCGGCCGCCGGCGAGGTCGCAGACCGGGCAGCTGCCCGACGCTGGTCACACCGGACGGAGGCGGCGGAACCCGCCCGGCCCCAGTCACATCGGACGTGGGTGGTGGGATCCGCCCCGCCTCCATCCCGTCGGACGTGGGCGGCACCTGCCCGGCCACCGGCACATCGGGAACAGGGGGCTGACCAAGAGGCGGTGGGAGCTGGCCGGCGCTGGTCACGCCGGGAGGAAGCGCCGTGGTGGGGGTCGGTTCCGTGCGGTCTCCTCGCTGCATGGTCAGCATGCGACCGGGCCGGCGCCCGCGCGCGTGAACCCGGCCATGGCGCGCGAACATGCCGCACGATCTGGCGTGGCGTCGAAGGGCGGGACGCCGGTACGGGCGGGCATCCGCGAACGCGGCACGAGGATCAGGGGGGTGGCCGTCGCGAGAGCATGGCGATCGCGACGGCCTGAGCCTGGCAGCAAACCGATCATGATCTCGATCTTCTCACGGAACGCGACTTGCCACATGCTCCCGGGCGACATCCACACCTCAGGTGGCGCGCACGAGCTCCCCGGCACGGAGCCGGGCGGCGGCCGCCGCACCCCGGTCGCCCAGGACGTCGGCCAGCGCCGCCTGCTTGAGCCAGTTGTACGGGCTGCACGGCCGCACGTTGATCCGCTCGCTCACCAGCACCCGCGCCACGTCCCGCGCCCCGGCCCGCAACGCGGCCTCCAGCAACGTCTTCTGCACGGCGTCCCGCTGCGCGTGGCTGCCGCCGAACTCGTTGACCCGATGCCGGATCGGATACAGCAGATCCACCACCGACGCGTAATCACCCCGCCCGAATGCCACGATCGCCCGGCACACCGGCAGCCCCACCCGCAGTGTCATGTCCTGGTTGGTCACTCCAGGCAGCGGCGCCAGCACGTACGCCTCCCGCGAGGCGATCAGCTTCTCCGCGTCCCCCACCCGCCCGGCGCCCACGTACGACATGACGGCGTGCATGTCGTTGAACGCGTAGAACGGCTCGGCGACCCGCACCGGCCACGCGTCGGCCAGCGCCCGCCAGCGCTCGTGCTGCTCCCACCCCTCCAGATGGAGCCGCCACAACAGGGCGGCCGCGTCGAGCAGCTCCATGCACGACTGCCCGTCGGCCAGCACCGAGTCGTAGACCGCCAGCGCCCGCGGCACGTCGCCGGCCTCCAGGGCGTACAGGCAGTAATGCCACCACGTGTGGATGTTGAAGAACGTCCCGCTCGACCAGTCCGGCAGCCGCGCGTCCAGGTAGCGCAGCCCGTCGCCGAACCTGGCCTGCATCTCGTAGGTGTGCACCACCGCGTGGATGCCCCACACGTCGCGCGCGTTGAGCTCGACCGCCCGCAGCCCGACCTCCTCGGACCGGTCGTAGTGCCCGGCCTCCTCGAGTCCGAAGGCGTACATGCCCAGCAGATGCCCGAAATGCGGGTCGTCCTCGCGCCAGGCGCTGAGTGCCCCGCCGATCCGGTCGCGGAGCGAGCGGGCGTCGCCGGTGAAGAAGTCGATCTGGTGCCCGGCGGCCAGCGCCAGTGCGTCGCGCGGATGCACCAGCGCGATCTCGCCCAGCAGCGTCCCGCAGGTCAGGAAGTCGCCGTCGAGCAGCGCCTGCACGGCCGCCAGATGCGCACGCTCACGCGGCAGCAGCGATGACTCGTCGATCCTGCGGCGGAACGCCCCGAACCGCACCCGGGCCGTGCGCGCGTCCTCCACCTCGGTGGTCAGCAGCCCCAGATACGCCGCCAGGACGTTGCCCATCGGGAAGTCCGGCGACTCGGCCAGCGCCGCGTGCGCCTCGGCGTCGACCTCGACCCGGAAGTGCAGCAACTCGTCGATCGCCCGGTCGTAGTGCCGGGTCGCGGCGGCATTCGCTCCGCTCATCGCCAGTCCGTGCTGGTCGGTGTCGGTGGTCACTCGATTACTTTGACATGCGCCCCGGCCCGAAGACAGGGGATTCCCGTGCCGCTCAAGCGGCAGCTCGCGGCGCGGTTGAGGCACCGCGTGCTGTGGTACGGGGTGCTTGACGCTTCACCGACCTGGTGGGGTCTCCACGCCCTGACACGACCAGCCCGGCCGCGTGTCCTCTGGTTTTGATGTTCTTCGCAGCGATCACGTCGGCGTGCTCGACATGCCCGCAGGAGGTGCATCGAAAGTCCGCTTGGCTCTCGCGGGACTTGCCATCCACCGTCCCGCAGACCGGGTTCGAGCAGGTTTGCGACGTGTACGCGGGATCAACGACCCGGATGTCGGTCCCGGTGTAGCGGGCCTTGGACCGCAACGCGACCTCCAGCCCGTACCAGCCCTTACCCAAGATCGATCTGTTCAGTCCGGCTTTCGCCGCGCGCCCATTGGCTAGGTAGGCGCCCGGCTTGCCGGGGTCGGGCTTCGGCGCGACCGATGCGGTCATCGCCCGGATGTTCAGCTTCTCCAGCGTGACGATCGCGTTGTCGCGGGTGAGCCGGTGCGCGGCCTGGGCATTGAAGTCCGCGCGCCGCCACCGCGCCCGCCGCAGCAGATCCCCCATCGCCCGGACAACCCGCCGGCGCCGGTTTGAGCTCTTCTTCGCCCGGGCGAGCCGGCGTTGAAGCCGCTTGTACCGTCTGGCCTCACCTGTCGCCAGGAACCCCGTATCGCTGGGTCCGTCGGCGGCCTTGACCGGCGGCGGTGCCATCCATGACACGCCGTTCTCGCCGGCGTGACGGCCGCTCAGCGAACAGTCGCTGTCCGGCATCGAACTCCAGCCGATACTTCCGACCCGCCAACACGCAGGCAACACCTCCCCCACCAGCCACTCCTGCCCCACCAACTCGAACACATCATCCCGTCCACGAGCGAGCAGACGGAATATCCACACGGTAAGCACGATGGTTACCCGCGATGCATGTCCTCTGGTAGATGTCACCGCGTACAGGAGCAACGCCTTCGACGACGTGACGCTGCACTGCGAGACATCATGATTGAGGTGTGCGGGCTTCACGCCGAGCTACGCGAGTCCAACGGCGAGGAGGACTGCGCCCCTACCCGCCCAGGTCGCCGCCGGCACACTCGTCAAACTCCTTCAAGGGAGTCTTCCCCACTCCCTGCGCAAGAGTTCACCGCGTCAACCACGCCATCATGCACGGCCCCATCGGGTCACCCATCTAGTTCGCCGTTTCCCGTGGCGAACCCCACCGAGATCATCAAGCAGTGCATCGACGATAGCGCCGACCAGTCTGGCCCTTTGGGGCCGCGCCATGCGCTCCGGTCTGTCCCGGCTCCGCCGGGTCATCCCTGACGGGGACCGAGGCTTTCTACTGACCTTCGGTAACCGGCGACTGGGCGAGGCGCGGAAGACCGTTTCCGTGACACCCCGGTGGTTCCCGGCCCACCCATGAAGGAGCACAGCGGAACGGGCGCGATACGAGGCGAAGGCGCGGCGGGCGGCATCGACGCCGCGCTGAGGCGCTTCGCCGACACGCCCGCCGGGCCCTGGTTGCTCGTGGTGGTGGCGCGGGGACTGCTGCTGTTCGCCGCCTACTGCTTCGGCGAGTCCCGCTGGCGCCGCACCTGAGCTAGAGGGAACGCTTGGCCACCACGGCCCGGCCCATGGCCGGGTCGTCACAGAAGGCGCCGTCGATGCCCAGCTCCAGGAGCTTGGACAGCCAGCCCATCACGTCGCCGGTCGCCCGCGCGTACACGGGGCTGGCCGGGTTGCCCAGCCGGAAGTCGGCCGGGAGCTGGGAGTTCTCGTTACGGATGGTCCAGACGTGCACGTCGAGCCCCTTACGGTGGGCGTCGGCGACGATCGTCGTGGGCGGCAGGGTCTTGCCCGCGGCGTCCACCGGCACCACGCGCCGCGTGTCCACGCCGATGCCGTCGGCGTAGCCGGCCACTTCGCGCAGCCCTTCCGGCTTGACCATGTCGTCGTAGGTGCGGGGGTCGCCGGCGGCCACCCAGTCGTACGGGGCGCCGGTGGCCGTGATCAGCTGGATCAGCGGCAGCCGCGTCTTGCCGCTCAGGTCACGCAGGTTCGCGGTCTCGAAGGACTGGATGTACGCCTTGCGCACCCGGTGCCGGTTCAGCACCTCCAGCAGCGGCTCCTCCAGCGACAGGCCGATGGAGTCGAAGTACGTCGGGTGCTTGGTCTCGGGGTAGACGCCGACGCCGTGCTTGAGCGCGAGCTGCACGACCTCCTCGAACGTCGGGATCTCCGCGAGCCCGTCGAAGGCAGTATTGTCCGGCCGCAGGTCGGGCACGCGCTCCTTGGCGCGCAGCGTCTTCAGCTCGGCCAGCGTGAAGTCCTCGGTGAACCAGCCGGTGATCGGCCGGCCGTCAATGGTCTTGGTGGTGCGCCGGCCGGCGAACTCTGGCCGCGCGGCCACGTCCGTCGTGCCAGAGATCTCGTTCTCGTGCCGGGCCACCAGCACGTGGTCCTTGGTGGAGACGAGATCGGGCTCGATGTAGTCGGCGCCCATCGCGATGGCCGCTTCGTACGCCAGGAGGGTGTGCTCGGGCCGGTGCGCGCTGGCGCCCCGGTGCCCGATCACGATGGGCGCCTGGCCGCGGCGCTCCGCCGTGGCGGGTGGTGTCTGGATCAGCACAACGGCGACCGTACCGCCGGCCAGGACACTGGCCAGCACGCTCGCGAGTAACCTGCGCATCGTCATGGGCGGCACCGTAGACCGTCCAGGTGGACCGCGAGTTACGGATGAGCACACAGGGAAAGACTTGACGACATGATCGAACTCAATGGCCGGGTGGCCTTGCTGACCGGCGCGTCGGGCGGCATCGGGCAGGCGCTGGGGCGGGAGCTCGTCGCCGCCGGGGTCAGGACGGCCTTCACGTACGGCTCCCGCGCCGCCCCCGCCGAGCGGCTGGTGGCCGAGGCGCGGGCGGCCGGCGTGGACGCGGTGGCGCTGCCGGGGGATCTGGCCGACCCGCAGGCGCCGGCCCTGATACTCGCGGCCGCCGCCGAGGCGCTGGGCCCGGTGGACCTGCTGATCGCCAACGCCGGGTACGCGGTCCAGCAGGGGTACACCGAGGTGGACGCCGTGACGTGGGACCGCACGATGGCGGTCAACCTGCGGGCGCCGTTCCTGCTCGCGCAGGGGGCGCTGCCGGGGATGGCCCAGCGCGGGTTCGGCCGGGTGCTGTTCATGTCATCGGTGGCGAGCTTCACCGGCGGCATCGTCGGCCCGCACTACGCGGCGTCCAAGGCCGGGTTGCACGGGCTGGTGCACTTCCTGGCCGCGCGGGTGGCCGCCCGCGGCGTGACGGTGAACGCCCTGGCGCCCGCGCTGATCGAGGACACCGCGATGTTGCCGGCCACGGCCAGGCCGGGCGACCTGCCCGTGGGGCGGTTCGGGCGGCCCGAGGAGGTGGCCGACCTGGCCATGGCCGTGCTGCGCAACGGCTACCTCACCAGCCAGGTGCTCAGCCTGGACGGCGGCGCCTACCCGCGTTGAACCGTTCGCCGACAAGATCTGACCGCTCACCGTAAAGAGCGTCGGGATTCAAAATACGGCATACCGTATGTGTTACCCGTGAGGCGTGACAGGTTTCCTCAGTCGCTCTCGTACCGTTGCGGACCCGACCTGGAGCCGGTGGCTCGTGCCGCCGGCGGCGCTCTCGGTGCACCTGGCCATCGGGCAGGCGTACGCGTGGAGCGTGTTCAAACCCCCGCTGGAGTCGTCGCTCCAGCTGTCCGGCACGCAGAGCGCGCTGCCGTTCCAACTGGGCATCGTCATGCTCGGCCTGTCGGCGGCGTTCGGCGGCACGCTGGTGGAGCGCAACGGGCCCAGGTGGGCGATGTTCGTGTCGACGGCCTGCTTCTCCTCCGGCTTCCTGCTGTCGGCGCTGGGCGTGGCCATCAGCCAATACTGGCTCGTCGTGCTCGGCTACGGCGTCGTGGGCGGGATCGGGCTCGGCATCGGCTACATCTCTCCGGTCTCGACGCTGATCAAGTGGTTCCCTGACCGGCCGGGCATGGCCACCGGCATAGCGATCATGGGATTCGGCGGGGGAGCGCTCATCGCCTCGCCGTGGTCGGCGCAGATGCTGGACGCGTTCGGGCCGACCACGAGCGGGATCGCCACGACGTTCCTCGTGCACGGCCTGGTCTACGCGGTCTTCATGTCAATGGGCGTGCTGCTGGTACGGGTCCCGCCGGAGGGCTGGACACCCAAAGGGTGGACGCCGCCCGCGGTCGCCAGACGGCCACTGATCACCACGGCCGACGTCTCGGCCCGCAACGCCATCCGCACGCCGCAGTTCTACTGTCTGTGGGTGGTGCTGTGCTGCAACGTCACCGCCGGCATCGGCATCCTGGAGAAGGCCGCGCCGATGATCATCGACTTCTTCGCGGGCACGCCGACCGCGGTCGCGGCGGGAGCGGCGGCCGGGTTCGTCGCGCTGCTGTCGCTGGCGAACATGACCGGGCGGTTCGTCTGGTCGTCGACCTCCGACCTGATCGGGCGCAAGAACATGTACCGCGTCTACCTGGGCGTCGGCGCGCTGCTGTACCTCGTGATCGCGCTGGCCGGCGCGTCGTCGAAGCCCCTGTTCATCATGTGCGCGCTGGGCATCCTGTCCTTCTACGGCGGCGGCTTCGCGACCGTCCCCGCGTACCTGAAGGATCTGTTCGGCACCTACCAGGTCGGCGCCATCCATGGGCGGCTGCTCACCGCCTGGTCCACCGCGGGCGTGCTCGGCCCGCTGATCGTCAACGCGATCGCCGACGCGCAGAAGGAGGCCGGGCGGTCCGGGCCCGACCTGTACACGACCTCGCTGTTCATCATGATCGGGCTGCTCGCGGTGGGATTCGTCGCCAACGAGCTGATCCGGCCGGTGCACGACAGGTACCACGAGCGGCCCGAAGCACGAGTGATGGAGAAGGGACAGGCGGTATGAGGACGCGGACCGGGCTGATGGCGTTGGCGTGGGCCTGGGTGGGGCTGCCCTTCGCGTACGGCGTGTACGGGTTGTTCATGAAGCTCACCCAGCTGTTCTCCGGCTGATCGGCGCTCAGCCCTTGTCGGCGCCTTCGTTGGCGCCGCGGACGAAGTAACGCTGGAACACCACGAAGACGACCGCCACCGGGATCGTGGCCAGCAAGGCCGCGCCCAGCTTGAGCGGGTACTGGGTGCCCTTGCCCAGCGACCCGCTCACCAGGTCGGCCAGCCCGCGCGGCAGCGTGAACAACTCCGGGCTCTGCACCGCGACCAGCGTGTGCGGGAACTCGTTCCAGCTGCCCTGGAAGGAGATGATGGTGAGCGTGATCAGGGCGGGCCGGGCCATCGGCAGCACCACGGACCAGAACGTGCGGAACACTCCGGCGCCGTCGACCCGGGCCGCCTCCTCCACGGTCGGCGGGATCGACTCGAAGAACTGTTTCATGATGAACACCCCGGTGGCGTCCGCGATCACGGGCAGGATGAGCGCGGTGTAGCTGTCGTACAGGCCGAGGTGGTTCAGCACCAGGAACTTCGGGATGAACAGCACCACCCCCGGCACGCTTCTGTCAAGAGAGGGAGTCTTCGTGCTTCAGCCGCTGCTGCACGACCTGGTCAGTACGGTCATGGCGCCCGCGAGCGCCCTCAGCGGCCCCGACGGCCAGATCCGCCCGGCCGGCGTGCAAGGGCTCTTCCGTGCCGACCGCCGGGTGTTGTCGCTGGCCCGGCTCCTGGTCGACGGACGGGAGCCGGAGGCTGTCGGGCACGCACCGGCCGGGGCGGGGCGGACCCGGTTCGTGGCGCTGGCCAGGTGGCTCGGCGACCGCACGGCCGATCCCACGGTGCGGCTGGACCGGGTTCGCGAGCTCGGGCCGTACGGGATGGACGAGCACATAGAGATCACCTCCACCGCGTCCGGGCCGGTGACGGCTACGGTGACCGTCGAGCTGGCCTGCGACTTCGCCGCGATCGAAGACGTCAAGTCAGGCCGCGCCAGCGCTTCACCCGCCACCTCGCACCCGCCCGCCGTCACCGGCTCGCCCTCGGTCGCCGGCCCGCCTGCCGCCACCCCATCGCCCTCTGTCGCCACCCTGGCCGGCGAGGGGAGGCTGTCGTGGAGGTCGGAGACGACGCACGTCACCGTCACCGGCCGCGGCGCGCGGGCCCAGGCGGGTGCGCACGCGCACCTGACGTGGGAGGTCACGCTGCCCCCGGGTGGCCGTACCACGCTGAGCTGGGGCCTGGCCGTGCACGACCCCGCCGCCGTCGTCGTGCCCGCCACCGGGCCGCCCGAGTGGAGCGTGCCGCGCGTCACCGCCGATGATCGCCGTATCGCCCGGCTCCTCGACCAGGCCCTGGCGGACCTGCGCTCGTTACGCCTGGCCGAGCCGGGCGCGCCCGGCGACACCTTCATCGGCGCGGGCGTGCCGTGGTTCCTGACGTTGTTCGGCAGGGACAGCATCTGGGCCGCCCGGATGTTGCTCCCCCTGGGCACCGGGCTGGCCGCGAGCACCCTGCGCGTCCTGGCCCGCCGCCAGGGCGAGCGCCTCGACCCGCACACCGGCGAGGCGCCCGGGAAGATCATGCACGAGTTGCGGCGGAACGCGTTCCCCCTCGGGGAGGAGGACCGCCGCTTACCCGCCGCCTACTACGGCACCATCGACGCGACCCCGCTGTGGATCAGCCTCCTGCATGACGCCTGGCGCTGGGGCATGCCGCAGGCGGAGGTCGAGGCGCTGCTGCCCGGCCTGCAGGCCGCCCTGGGCTGGCTCGCCGACCACGCCGACCCCGACCGTGACGGATTCATCGAGTACGTCGACGCAAGCGGCCGCGGCCTGGCCAACCAGGGCTGGAAGGACTCCGGCGACGCGGTGCGCTTCCATGACGGTGGCCAGGCCGAGCCGCCGATCGCGCTGGCCGAGGTGCAGGGCTACGCCCACCGGGCCGCCCTGGACGGGGCCGCCCTCCTGGATGCCTTCGGCATGCCCGGCGCCGCCCGGTGGCGCGAGTACGCCGAAGCCCTGGCCGAGCGGTTCCGCGCCGCCTTCTGGGTGGACGGCGCCCACGGCCGTTTCCCCGCGCTGGCGCTGGACCGCGACAAGCGGCCGGTGGACGCCCTCACCAGCAACGTCGGCCACCTCCTTGGCACCGGGCTGCTGTCGCGGAAGGAATCGGCCGAGGTCGCCGCGCTGCTGACGGCGCCCAGTATGGCGGAGGGCTTCGGCCTGCGCACGATGTCGTCCGGGGACCGCGGGTTCAGCCCCCTGTCCTACCACTGCGGGTCGATCTGGCCGCACGACACGGCCATCGTGCTCGCCGGCCTGGCCCGCGAAGGCTTCGACGCGGAGGCGGCCGCGCTCGCCGAAGGGCTGCTCGACGCCGCCGAGTCCTTCGGCTACCGGCTTCCGGAACTGTACGCGGGCGACGCCCGCGAGCGGGTGGGGCGCCCCGTGGCCTATCCCGCCGCCTGCCGCCCCCAGGCCTGGTCGGCCGCCGCCGCGCTCACCATCGCGCACGCGGCGCTGGGCCTGCACCCCGACGTGCCCGAGGGACGGGCGCTGCTGCGCCCGCTGTCCGGCGCCGTCCTGGGCGCGCTGACCGTCGGCGGGCTACGGGTGGCCGGGCACGACGTCGAGGTGAGCATCGGCCACGACGGCACGGCCTCGGTCACGGGGTTGCCCGAGGGTATGCACCTCGTCCACGCGGAGGCGGCCGCAACCCACTGATCCGGCAACTTCGGCACTGGCCGGGCGGCTTCAGCTCTGCGCGCCGGCGTGCCCGAGTGTGCGGGCGGCTTCGAAGATCAGGGGCTCCTGGCCGGGGCGGCCGACGAGCTGGAGGCCGACCGGCAGGCCGTCCACCGTCCCGGCCGGGACGGTCAACGCGGGCAGGCCCAGGACGTTCCACGGGCTGGTCAGCGCGAGCAAGGCGGCGCGGACGGCGGCCGGCTTGCCGTCGATCTCGCTCTCGCGCGCCCCGAGCGGTGGGGCGATGATCGGCACGGTCGGCAGGGCCAGCACGTCGTGGCCGTCGAAGAGCGCTCCAGCGGCCTCGGCGAGCCCGGCCCGCGCGTCCATGGCGCGGACGTACCGCCAACCCGGCACCTCCATAGCGGGGCCCAGGCGTTCGCGCACCTCAGGGTCGAACAGCTCGGGCGCGTCGGCCAGCCGGTCGGCGTGCACGGCCGCCGTCTCACAACTCTGGATGACGGTGTACGTGTCCCGCAGGGCGTCCGCCAGGCCCGGCGGCAGGCCGACCTCCTCCATAGGTCCGGCCGCCGCCCGCACCGCCCGCACCACGCGCGGATCCCCGTCGAACAGCCCGGCGGGATCGAGCCATGCCACCCGGACGGGACCCCCGACCTCCGGATGGTCCGCTCGGGCAGGGTCCGTTGGGCGGGTGTCCTGCAGCCCGCCGGGCCAGGCATTGTCTGCTGGCCGGCTGCTCTGCCCACCGGTGGGCGGGGTGGTATGTGCCGGGCGGCCGTCTTCTCGGCCGATGGGCAGGGCGGTGTGTGCGGGGCCCTCGTCCCCTCGGCCGGTCGGCTGGGTCAGGCAGGTGTAGGCGAGCAGGCAGTCCTCAGGGTCGCCCGCCAGGACGCCGACGTGGTCGAGGGTCCGTGACAACGGGAACACGCCGTCCGCGGGGATCGCGCCGTACGCCGGCTTGAAGCCCGCCACTCCGCACAGCGCCGCCGGGATCCGGACGGAGCCACCCGTGTCGGTGCCGAGCGCGAGCGGCACCAGGCCTGCCGCGACGGCCGCCGCGCTGCCGGCGCTGGAGCCGCCCGTCATACGGTCCGGATCCCACGGGTTGTGTGCGGGCCCGGACGCGGAGCGGTCGCCTGTCGGGCCGTACGCGAACTCATGCGTGGTGGTCGTGCCCACGATGACGGCGCCCGACCGGCGCAGCCGCGCCACGCACTCGGCGTCGGCCTCGGGGACGTGGCCGGCGAAATGCCGCGACCCCATCGTCACCCGCAGCCCGGCGATCATGATGAGGTCCTTCACCGCGACCGGAATGCCGTGCAACGGCCCTCGATCCGTGCCCGCCGCCAGCTCCTCGTCCGCTCGCCGTGCGGCCGCCCGCGCGTCGGCCGCGTCCACCGTGACGAAGGCGTTGAGCGCCTGGCCGAGCGTGGCGATCGCGTCGAGGGCCTGCTCGACCAGTTCGGCCGACGTGGCGCGTCCGCGGCGGAGGTCTTGAGCGAGGTCGGCGAGGTTACGACCGGAAAAGGGGCCAGGGGAGCCGGCGAGCGGGCCGGGGGTGAGCGCCATGGGATCATTGTCCCGCGCCTCAGGCCGGCCGGTACTCGGGCTGCCACGTGAACGCGGTGCCCTTGTTCAGCAGCGGGCCGTCGAGCACGTTCTGGGCCATGACCTCGTGCTTTCCGCCCGCCGCACAGGCCACGCACCGCGAACCGGAGATCGTCGGTCACGCCGCGCCCAGCCGGTGGGCCAGCCGGTCCAGGGACAGGTTGATCAGGATGAAGATGGCCGCGATGAGGATCGCCGCAGGGATGACGTTGGAGAAGTTGGCCGCGATCCCGTTCAGCCCCCGGTCGACCAGCTCGTCGTAGCCGACGATGAGCCCGAGCGCCGAGTCCTTCAGCAGCACGATGAACTGGCTGACCAGGGCGGGCGTCATCACCCGCAGCGCCTGCGGCAGCAGCACGAGGCGCATGACCTGCCCCTTGCGCATGCCGACCGCATACGCCGCCTCGCGCTGCCCCTTCGGGAGGCTCTGCACCCCGGCCCGGATGATCTCGGCGATCACCGACCCGTTGTAGAGGGTGAGCCCGAAGACGACGGCGGCGAAGGCCGAGATGTTGACGCCGATGAGGACGAACGAGCCGAAGAAGGCAAAGAAGATCAGCAGCAGGAGTGGGACGGCGCGGAAGAACTCCACCACCATGGCCGCCGGCACCCGGATCCACCGATGGTCGGACATGCGGGCGGCCGCGAACACCAGCCCGAACAGCCCAGCCAGCAGCACCCCCGCCACGGCCGCGCCCAGCGTCCCCGCCAGGCCGGGCAGGATGAACGTGGCCCACACGTCGCCCCGCAGCAACGGCAGCCACTTCTCGGCCGCCCACTGCTCCTTCTCGTCGAAGCGCACGTACACGACGTACGCGATCGCCAGCAGCACCAGCGCGACCACCGCCGCCAGCACCCGGTTGCGGCGGATGCCGCGCGGCCCCCGCGCCTCGTACAGGTTGGCGTAGCTCATCGGGCCACCGCCATCCGCTTCGACAGCCAGCCGAACAGCAGCCCGATCGGCAGGCACAGCAGCACGAACCCGGCCGCGAAGCCGAGGAAGATCTGGATCACCTGGTCCCCGTACGTCTCGATCATCTCGCGCATCCGCACGGACGCCTCGCTCACGCCGACCACCAGCGCGATCGTGGTGTTCTTGGTCAGCGCGATGAGGATGCTGCCGAGCGGCGCCACGACCGCGCGGAATGCCTGCGGCAACGTGATCAGCCGCAGCGTCTTGACGAAGCCGAGCCCCAGCGACCGGGCCGCCTCGGCCTGCCCGACGGGTACCGTGTTGAGGCCGGAGCGCAGCGCCTCGCAGACGAACGCCGAGGTGTAGGCGGTCAGCCCGATGACCGCGAGCCAGAAGTTGTTGGTCGCGATGTCGTCCGACAGCTCCACGCCCAGGTTGGCGCCGATGCCCAGGCCGGTGAACAGCAGCACCAGCGTGAGCGGCGTGTTGCGGGCCACCGACACATAGGCGCTCGCGGCCCCGCGAAGGGAGGCCAGCGGGGCCACCCGCATGGCGGCCAGCACCGTCCCCAGCACCAGGGAACCGAGCGCGCTGACCGCCGTCAGCCGTACCGTCATCCAGAACGCGACCAGGATGGTGTCACGTTCGAACAGCAACGCTTCCATGGATCAGTACCGCTCCAGCTGCGGGGCCTGCGGCACGGCGAAGCCGGAGGCGCCCACGCTGGCCTGCAGCGCCTTCGTCCAGCTGCCGTCGGAGAACATCTTCTGCAGCGCGTCGTTGACCGCCTTGCGGCCGGCGGTGTCGTCCTTCTTCAGCCCGATGCCGTACTTCTCGGTGCTGAACGGCTTGCCGACCACCTTCAGCTTGCCCGCGTGCTGCGCGGCGTAGCCGGCCAGGATCACGTTGTCGGTGGTGAGGGCGTCGAGCTGACCGCCGAGCACCCGGTCCACGCACGCCGAGTACGTCCGCTCCTCCTGCAGCTGCACCTCCTTGGCATACTCCGTCTTGACCTTCTGCGCCGGGGTCGAGCCGGCGACCGAGCACAACTTCTTGCCGTTGAGCGCATCCGGACCGTTCAGCGCCGCGTCGTCGGCGCGGACGAGGAGGTCCTGCCCGGCCACGAAGTACGGCCCGGCGAAGGACACCTTCTGCTTGCGGGCGTCGGTGATCGAGTACGTCGCCACGACCAGGTCCACCTGGCCCTGCTCGATGAACGCCTCCCGGTTGGCCGACACGGTCTCCTTGAAGGTGATGTTCGCCGGATCGACGCCCAGCTCCTGGGCCACGTACTTGGCGACCTCGATGTCGAACCCGGCGAACGTGCCGTCCGGTGTGCGCAACCCCAGACCCGGCTGGTCCGCCTTCACCCCGATGACCAGCTTCTTGTCGTTCTTGGCCTTGTCCACGACGGAGGCGTACGACTCCGACCCGCCGCCGCACGCGGTGGCCAGAACCATGACGGCGAAAACGGCATAAAGGGATCTTCCAAACATTGGGGGCTCCTTCGATGACGTCAGTGAGTGAGGATCTTGGCGAGGAAGGACTGGGCACGCTCGCTGCTCGGCGCGCCGAAGAAGCCGTCGGGGGTGTCCTGCTCGACGATCTCGCCGTCGGCCATGAACACGACCCGGTCGGCGGCCCGCCGGGCGAAGCCCATCTCGTGGGTGACGACGACCATGGTCATGCCGTCGCGGGCGAGCGAGGTCATCACGTCGAGCACCTCGTTGACCATCTCGGGGTCGAGCGCCGAGGTCGGCTCGTCGAACAGGATCACCTTCGGCTCCATGGCCAGCGCGCGGGCGATCGCCACCCGCTGCTGCTGCCCGCCGGACAGCTGGGCGGGGAACTTGGCCGCCTGGCCGCCGATGCCGACCCGGTCGAGCAGTTCGCGGGCCTTGCGCACGGCCGCGTCCTTGGGCCTCTTCAACACGTGGACCTGCCCCAGGACGATGTTGTCCAGCACGGTCTTGTGTGCGAAGAGGTTGAACGACTGGAAGACCATGCCCACTTCGGCCCGCAGCCGGGCCAGCGCCTTGCCCTCGGCCGGCAGCGGCGTCCCGTCCACGGTGATCGTGCCGGAGTCGATGGTCTCCAGCCGGTTGATCGCGCGGCACAGGGTCGACTTGCCCGCCCCGGAGGGGCCGATGACGACGACGACCTCGCCCCGCCGGACGGTCAGGTTCACGTCCCTGAGCACGCGGTGCTCGCCGTAGCGCTTGTTGACCTGGTCCAGGACGATCAGGTCCGCCTGGGTCATGACGCACGCTCCTTGTTCTCGGTCAGCGTTGGCGTAACCGTAGGAGCCGCATGTTCCGCGGAAAGGCTTGTGATCGTTCTGCTCAGAAGTTAGCGATTCTGGTCAGCGGTGAGCAGGTTTGGACTCGTCGGACGTCGCCCCGGAGACGCCGATGGTGTCCCGGTAGGCCCGGTCCCACTGGCCGTCGGCCAGCCAGCGGGCGATCAGCCCGTTGAGGTAGTCGCGGAAGGCCGTGTCGTGCTTGCGGATGCCCATCCCGTACGGCTCCTTGCCGAACGGCTTGCCGACCAGGCGCATCGCGCTCGCGCTCGGATGCTGGGCCTGCAGGCCGAGCAAGATGGTGTCGTCGGTGCTGATCGCATCGACGCGGCCGGTCAGCAGCGCCGGCACGCACTCGCTGTAGCCGTCCACAACCGCCAGGATCTCGCCGGACACCTCGTTGTGCAGCCGATCGGCGGAGGTCGAGCCCTTGGCCGTGCACACCGTCTTGCCGGGCAGGTCCGACACGCCGTTGATGCGCGTGTCGGCGGCCCTGACCAGCAGGTCCTGCCCGGCGTTGTAGTAGGGGTCGGTGAAGCTCACCAGCTGGGAACGGGCCCGGGTGATCGAGTACGTGGCGATGACGAGGTCCACGACCTGCTGGGAGATGAAGTTCTCGCGCTCGCGCGAGACGGTCTCGATGAAGCGGATGTTGCGTTCGCTGCCGGTCAGGTCCTTGGCCACGAGCCGGGCCATCTCCGCGTCGAAGCCCGTGATCCGCCCGGTCGCCGGGTCCTTGTAGCCGAACATCGGCTGGTCGAACTTGATGCCCACGACCAGCACGCCGCGGTCCCTGATGCGCGCCATAGTGGAGCCCTCGGGGAACGCCGCCGCCTCAGAGCTCGCGCAGCCCGCGGGGAGCAGGCACAGCAGCACCGCGAGCAGGGCCCTGAACCTGCTCACCGCGACCGGTACCGGTGCTGCGGACGGCCGGTGGGGCCGTACCTCGGCCGGGCCTCCACGAGGCCGCGGTCGGCCAGATGCTCCAGGTAACGGCGGGCGGTGGCGCGGCTGACGCCGATCGAGGTGGCCAGCTCGTTCGCCGACACGTCCTCCTCGACCTCGGCCAGCGCGTCGAGCACGGCCTGCTCGGTGGCCGCGGAGATGCTCTTCGGCCGGTCGACGTGGTCGATGTGGAGCAGGCGGAAGATCCGGTCGATCTCCTGCTGCTCGGTGAACCGGCCGCCGGACTCCAGCTGCTCCGTCGTGGCCGCGTACCGCAGCAGCGTCTGTTCCAGCGTGCCCGCCCTGGTCGGCTTGACCAGGTAGTAGAGGGCGCCACGCTGGATGGCCGCGCGTACCGTCGCCGACTCCTTGCGTCCGGAGATCACGATGATGTCGGTCGGTGGCTGGTTGGGCCGGCGCAGCCGGTGCGCCACCTCCAGCCCGGGCAGATCCGGCAGATGCAGGTCGAGCAGGACCAGGCGGGGAGCGAACCTGCTCGCGGCCGCCAGTGCCGCGTGCCCGCTGTGCGCGATCCCCACCACCCTGAACCCGAGGACCCGATTCACCTGCGCCTGGAGCGCGGCGGTCACCACCGGGTCGTCGTCCACGATGAGAACGGTGATGTCCCTGGATACAGGCATCGCCACGCTCCTCGCTTCTACTGACAGCGGTTCTGAGCAGCTTAGGAGGCTTTTATTAAATAAGATCGACTTTAGCGCATTCTGCTCACGCCGATCCTCCCATGTGCGCCCGATCCCTCCTAGTCTGTACCCGAGTGACAGGGCCCGAACGACAGGGAGACGGACGCCGGTGAGATGGTTGCTCGCGGTGACGGCCCTGTGGACGCTGCTCGGGTTGCTGCCCCTGGCACTGCTGACCTCCTCCAGCATCACCCTGTCGGAGCAGGCGGTACGCGACGAGATCACCGACCGCGTCAAGACGACCGCGTCGGTCAGCAGGGTCGTGGTGGACCAGCAGATGGGCTCGCTCAAGCAGCTCGTCAGCGCCTTCGCCCAGCAGCCGCGGATACGTGACGCGGTCGAGAACGCCACAGCCGCCACCTTGCAGGGCTACCTCGGTGAGCTGAAGCAGATGCGCGACGGCGTCAGCGGCCTGATCCTCATCTCGCCCGAAGGCGACATGCTGGGCGCCGAGCCGCAGAGCGCGCTGCCCCAGGACATCGGCAACACCGACTGGTACCGCGCGGTGCGCGACCTGCGCCAGCCGTACGTCTCGCAGGCGTACACGCCCACGATGCGCGACCTGTCCAGGGCCGTCGCCGTGGCCGTGCCGATTCCGAGCGCCGATCGCAAGCGCATGCTCGGCATCTTCACCGTCGTCTACAGCCTGGACGCCATCCAGCGGTTCGCCAAGGACGCCGCCGAGGCCCAGGACATCCAGCTGCTCATCACCGACCAGACCGGCGTGCTCGTCGCCGACCCCGCCAGGAAGTTGTACGCCCTCACGTCCCTGCGCGAGGACCCGCGGGTGGACGCCGCGCTGGCCGGGCGTACGTGGAGCGGCGACTTCCGCGGTATCGACGGCACGGTGTTGTCGGCCTCCGAGCCCATCTCCGGCGTCGGCTGGACGGTAACCGCCGAGGTCGCCGCCTCCGAGGCCCTGGCCTCCGCCGAGCAACTGCGCGGCAACGTGATGACCGTCGCGGCCCTGCTCGCCTTGCTCATCCTCATCGGCCTGGGTATCCAGATCCACACGACGCGCGGCCGCCGCCGGGCGCAGGCCACGCTGGCCAGGTACGCGGCCGAACTCGCCGACGCCAGGGACGAGGCGGTCAAAGCCTCCAGCGCCAAGTCCGAGTTCCTGGCCAAGATCAGCCACGAGATCCGCACCCCGATCAACGGCGTGCTCGGTATGAACTCGCTGCTCATGGGCACCCGGCTGGACGACGAGCAGCGGTACTACGCCACCACCGGCCAGGAGTCGGCCCAGAACGTGCTGCGCCTGCTCGACGACTTCCTCGACCTGTCCAGGATCGAGGCGGGTCACCTGCAGGTCGACGCGACGCAGTTCGACCTGCCGCGCCTGTGCGACGAGGTAGTGGCGCCGCTCGCGCCCCTCGCCTACGAGCAAGGGCTCTGGCTCACGCTGCGGCTCGACGAGCACGTGCCGCGGCAGGTGGCGGGCGACCCGGCACGGCTGCGGCAGATCCTCACGAACCTGATCGGCAACGCGCTCAAGTTCACCGTCCAGGGCGGTGTCGACCTGCACGTCACGCTGCACGAGGGCGAGCCGGGCGCCGCGCGGGTGGTGCTCGGGTTCGCCGTCTCCGACACCGGCATCGGCGTCGGCCCCGACGACCGGGAGCGGGTCTTCGGCGTCTTCCGCCAGGTCGACTCGCCCATCACCCGCAGGACCGGCGGCAGCGGCCTGGGCCTGGCCATCGCCAGGCA
This sequence comes from Nonomuraea sp. 3N208, assembly GCF_052245935.1. NCBI lineage: Bacteria > Bacillati > Actinomycetota > Actinomycetes > Streptosporangiales > Streptosporangiaceae > Nonomuraea > Nonomuraea sp. 3N208. Next base: position 20,605 of record NZ_JBQQBR010000068.1, read on the forward strand.
GCTCACCGAGCTCATGGGCGGGGAGATCGGGCTGGACAGCGTGGAAGGAGTGGGCAGCCGGTTCTGGGTGCGGCTGCCGGTGGACGTTCTGACGTGGTCCGAGCCGGGGGCGGGGGCGCTGCAGGGGCGGCGTGCGCTCGTCGCCGACCCGCGCCCCGAGGACCGGGCGCTGGCCGGGCGGTACCTGTCCGACGCGGGACTGTCCGTGAAGGAGACCAGGGACGCCTGGTCCGCGCTGGCCTGCCTGCACGACGCGGCGGCCGGCGGCAGCCCGTACGAGCTGGCCGTGGTCGCGCTCGACCTCGGCTCCGGCGAGGCCGGCGCAGCCGAGGAGGGCGAGACGCTCGCGCACGCCATACTCAACGACCCGCTGCTCCAGGCCACCAGCGTCGTCGTGGTCGTCACGCCTGGCCGGGCCCGCTTCGCCTGGCCGGCCGCCGGGGAGCGGGCCGTCCAGTCGATCACCCGGCCGCTCAGCCGCCGCCGCCTGCTCGCCGCCGTGGAGAACGCCCTGGGCACCGCCGAGTGCCCCGGGGAGCCGCGCGAGGGCACACCGGTCGCCGCGGGCGCCTCCGGAGGCGTGCGCATCCTGGTGGCCGAGGACGACGAGGTCAGCCGGCAGGTGGCCATGCTCGTCCTGCGGCAGGCCGGGCACGAAGTCGAGACCGTGGACGACGGCGAGCAGGCGGTGCGTGCCGTGCTGGCCGGCGGGTACGACCTGGTGTTCATGGACTGCCAGCTGCCCGTGCTCGACGGCCTGGCCGCGACCGAGGAGATCAGGAGCCGCGAGGAGGCGCATACCCCGATCATCGCGATGACCGCGGCGGCCATGCCGGACGACCGGATCCGGTGCCTCGAGGCCGGCATGGACGACCATCTGGCCAAGCCGGTGGACTGGCCGCGGGTGCTCGCCAAGATTCCGGAGTGGGCGTCGTACGCCGGCCTTCCGCCCGAACTGGCGGGCCTGTCGGCGGAGGCGGTCGCGGATGTCGCGCAGGCGTACCTGGCGACGGCGCGGCGGACGTTCGAGGACCTGCTCCGGGCGGCGCGGGACGGCGATCTGCCTGAGGTGGCGGCGCTGGCGCACCGGCTCAAGGGGAGCTGCGCGACCGTCGGGGCCGGGCGCGAGGCCGCGTTGTGCCAGCGGGTGGAGGAGCTGGCGCGGGCGGGGAGCGTCGAGGAGGAGCTCCTGGAGGATCTGGACGAGCTGCTCAGGGAGACCCCTGAATGGATGAACGCGCACCATTCCTGATGGAACGCAGCGGTTAACACGTGACAATTCCAGGTGATGCGAAGTGCGTTGAAAACCGTACGGCGTCGCGCATGGCGCATCCTCTGGGGCGACCCGGCCGCCCGGGCTTTTCAGGCGACCGGCCCTGACCTTTCCTGCGACTTTATGCGCAACAAAAACCGCACGTGGGTGCTACGGTGTAGGAACCACAGTTTCCGTTGCAACAATATGCCCTGTATCTCACGGCACGTCCACATTTGTAGGCGTAGTAGCAATCGATCGCAGCGGCGTGACGTTCCGGGACGATTGCCGCCAGAATGCGGTCACCTAGTTTCCCGATGATGTTCATGTGTGTTTCCCTATCGTTCGGGTCAGAAAAGCTTTCGCAGGATGATGGCGTGGATGTCCGCGATGCAGTTCCCGGAGATCGGCTCACCGTCGGTGGTCGTGGTGGCGAACTCCGATCAGCGGGCGAAGGCCCGTTGCGCGGCTTGGTGAACGCAAGCGACCGCGAAGAGCGCCCCGAGCAGAACCCGGCACGCGACGAGCGCAGACCCACGGCACGGCATCCTCCACGCCCCTGATAGCCCACGGCTAGCGCACCGCTAGCGCGGCTGGTACTCCATTCATGCGATGCCGTTCTGGAGACTGGCGGAAAGGTGTTGATGGGGCCGGTGGCGGTGGAGCTGTCGCCGTCCGGGTCACTGACTGCGCTGCGCATCGATACCCGTGCGCTGCGGCTGGGGTCGCAGGCGCTGGCCGAGGCCGTGATCGAGGCGTACCGGCGGGCCGAGGAGGACGTGGCAGGGCAGTCCTTCGACGCGGCCAGGACGCTCTTCGAGCCCTGGCGGTCAGGCGACGACCACGTCCAGGAAGATCGGTTTCTTGGTGGCAAGCAACTCAGCCCCGGCCTTGTCGGTCATCTTCCAATAGATCTTGCATCGGCCGGGGGAGGCGGCGGCGCGGACGCGTACCGAGATCTCGACGGACTCGCCCGGCCGGACCGGGCGGATCGCGACCCGTTTCGGAGCCTTGCACGGGGTGTCGTTCAGGCGGGTGAGATAGCGGTTCGTCCAGGGGACGGTGCCGGCGTTCCTGATCCGCCAGACCTTGGTGAACTCCGCCCCCTTCCGCACCACCGTCCCGTCCGGATGCGTGACGTCCCCCTCGAAGACGGAGTCGTCGAACAAGGAGACCGATGGGGTGGGGGTGCTCCGGGCGGCGGGCTCGGCCTGCTCCTGGGCCGGGGCCAGCCAGGCGAAGAGCGCGGCCCCGACGCCGGCCGCGCCGGCCACGACCGCCGCGATCAGGGATGTGGCAGGAGTGGATCGGACTCGGGGTTCGGGATGCTGCACCATGAGTGCCTCGGTCTCGGTGGGCCCGGCCACCGTCTCGAGGTCTGCGGCGGGATGGGGCGCGGTCTCGGTGTGCGGGACGGCCTGGGGCGCGGCATCGGTGTGTGTGGCGCTCGCGGCCTGCTCCCAGCGGGCCCGCCATTCGCGCTTGGCCTCTTCGGGATCCTGTCCCAGCCGCTCGACCGCAAGCACCCGGACGAACTCCCAGGTCGTCTCCCAGGTCGGCAGTGCGCTTCCGCGGGCCGCGGCCGCCAGGGACGACTTCGAGGCCGCCGCGCCGAGGCGGGAGGCCATTTCCGCGAAGGACGGGTCACCCGCCTGTGCCTTGAGCTCCCACAGACGGTGTGCGAACAGGGCGAGGGGGCCGGACTCCGGATCCGGCCGGATCGGCTTGCGCCCTCGCCGCGACGCCGCTGCTTCGTCCTGTGATCCGGACGACTGTGCCATCTCACGGAGGCTACCAAAGCCATCCATATGGGGCCGGGCCCCGGCAACGCGGCCGGGACCCGGCATGGAGTACGGAATCAGGACGTCAGCCGCAGTGCGAGACTTCCTTGATGGACTGCACGGTCGGGTGCGGGCCCTTGAACTTCTTCTTGTCGAAGTCGCCGCCGCGGACCCAGATGCAGGCGTCCTTCGCCTGCGCGACCCGGATCTTGATCCCCCGCGAGTGCTTGCAGCGGTTGTGGAAGTAGACGGTGACGCTCGTGGTCCCGTCGTCGCCGTAGGAGTAGCTGAAGCAGCGCGTCTTGCCCCGGATGACGTCGAGCGCCTGCTGCGGGGCGGCGGATACGGTCGCGCCCGCGGCGGTGTTCGAAGCGGCGAACGACGGGGCCGCCGCCGTTGAATAGGCGAACATCGAGCCGGCCATCGCGGCGACGGTGAGCGTGACTTTCCCACGAATTCTCATGCGAATTTTCCCCCATTTCGCTGGGCGTGTTCGTTGTTTCCGTCACCACTGTTGCGTGCCGTTGCCGCGGCTGCCAAGCGATCAATGTCCGAATATTGTCCAATGCCCTTTGGACAATAAAAGACGCAGGTCAGAGCGAGCAGTCGCAGCAGTTGGCAGCACTCGCCGCAATGGCAGCAGTCGCCCGTCCGCGTGCCGGCAATAGCAGCAGTCGTCGCACGGGCGGCCAGCTCGTTTGCTCCAGCTCGGCCGCCACATACCGTCCGCGAATTCGGTTTCCCGCAGCGCCGGCTCGAGACCGCAGGTCGCGTCCTCGCACAGGCGCCGCGCCTCGTCCGGCGCCGTGCCGGCGGCGAGCCGGCGATCACCAACCTCGGCGGGCGCCGACCGGCGTCAGAACGCCATCCGGGCCAGCCAGTGATCCATCAGGGCGCGGTCCCCGGCGATCTCCACCCGGCCGTCGTCGAGGGAAAGGCGCCGCGAGCACACCAGCATGAGATCCGCCGCCGCGCCCGACACCACCACGTCGGCGCCGGCCGGGACCGGCACGCGCTCGCACCGCAGCCCCTCCGGCGTCCGGATGAGCACCCAGCCGTCCCCCGAGCGGGGGCGGATGCCGAGCCGCTCACCCCGGCCCCGCAACTCGGCCAGTTCCGGCTTGAGCTGCTCGGCGCCGGGGGCGGCCAGCATGTCCATGCCCTCGTCGATCACGTCGGCCGCCAGGTCGTCGGCGATCTCGAACATGGCCCCCGTGGTGGCCGCCGCGTCGTAGTGGTGGATGGCCGTGTCGGCCAGCATCCGCCGCAGCCAGAAGACCGCAGGCCGCGGGCCGAGAAAGGTCCACATCTCCTTGTCCGCGCCGGTCTCCCTGAGAGCGCCGATCAGGTCATCGGCGCCCGTACGCAGCCACTCCTCCCACTGACTCGGAGGCCCGGGCTCGGCCTGCCACGGGTCGGGCACGGACAGCGGCTCGCCCTTGCGCAGGAGCGCGGCCGCCCACCGGTGCGCCTGCCCGATGTGCCCCACGAGTGTACGCAGCGGCCATTCCGGGCAGGTCGGGACCATGGTCTGCGGATCTCCTCCGGCGGCCGCGCGGGCGAACCCCGCGGTCTGCTCCCGCAGCCCTTCCTCCAGCCGTTCGACCTCCAGCATGGCGAAACTCCCTTCGATCGTCGCGAACGGGTACGCCGGTACCGTAGGAACTCCAGTCCAGTGGAGGTTCAAGTGCCTGAGATGAATCCGCAGCGAAGCGAGGACATTCATCTCAGGACACCGAGCGGAGCTCGGCCAAGGGCGCTGCGCGATGACACGCTCGGGATCGGCGACCTGGCCCGGCTGACCGGCGTGCCGGTGCGGACGATCCGCTTCTACTGCGACGAGGGCATCATCGACTCGATACGCAGCGTGGGCGGCCACCGCAGGTTCGATCGGGCCGCCGTGGACCGGCTCGGCCTGGTCAGGAGGCTGCGCGGGCTCGGCCTCGGACTGGTCTCCATCAGGCAGGTGCTCGACGGGGAACGCTCCGTGGGCGAGGTCGTCGCAGCCGAGCGGGCCGCGCTCGACATCCAGCTCGCCGGCCTGGCCTGGCGGCGGGCCTCCCTGCGGGCGGTCGAGGAGGCCGGACCGGCCGAGCGGGCCGCCCGGCTGCAGCTGCTGGCCGCGGTGGAGTGCGGGCCCGCCGCCCGCGACGCGGTGATCGACTTCTGGCGGCGCGCGATGCTGGCCCCGATCTCCGACGCCATGTTCACGGCGTTCGTGTCCATGGCCGTGCCGGAGCCGCCCATCAACCCGACGCCGTCGCAGGTGGTCGCGTACGCCGAGCTGGTCGGCCTGGCCGCCGACCGATCGCTGACGCGCGCCCTGCTGGAGCGCGCCCGCGTCAACATCGAGCTGATCTCCGACGAGGGCGCGCTGATGTCCGGGGTGGGTGAGGCGTGCGCGCTGGCCGCGCCCAGGGTGCTGGCGGGCGAGGCCCCCCGCGAGGGGCCGGAGCTGGAGCGGTTCGTGACGGCGCACGCCGACGTGCGCGGCAGTGGCGACACCCCGGAGTTCCGGCGGCGGCTGCTGGCCGACGTGGCCTACGACCGGGAGCCGCGGATGCGCCGCTACTGGCGGCTGGTGACCGAGGTCAGCGGCGAGGTGGCCACCCTCGGCTCCACCCACCTGTGGCTGACCGACTCCCTCGAACGCTCCGTGCGGTTGTAACATACGAGGCCATTGCCCGAAACATACTTTTCCTATAAATCGGTCATGGCGGACATCTTTGATACGTATGTCATGGCCGGAGCGTGGGATGAGATGTTCGAGCGGCCGGGCGTGCCCCGCCGCCAATACCAGGCGTTGTTCGCCGCACTCCAGCCGCTCGGCGCACGCGAGCTGCGGACCAGGGCCGATCAGCTCGCCAGAATGTTCACCGATCGCGGGGTCACCTTCGACTACGCGGGCGTCGAGCGGCCCTTCCCGCTCGACCTGATCCCACGCGTCATCGACGCCGCCGAGTGGGATCTCGTGACGCGTGGCGTGCGACAACGGATCCGCGCCCTGGAGGCGTTCCTCGACGACGCGTACGGCGACCGCCAGGTCTTCCACGACGGCGTGGTCCCCTGGCGGCTGCTGCATTCGAGCCCCCACTACCATCGCGTCGCCCACGGCTGGCGCCCGCCCAACGGCGTGCGCATCCACGTCGGCGGCACCGACCTGATCCGCGACGAGCAGGGCGTCCTGCACGTGCTGGAGGACAACGTCCGCACCCCCAGCGGGGTGAGCTACGTGCTGGAGAACCGGCTGGCCATGACCCGCACGCTCCCCACGCTGTTCTCCGAGCAGTTCGTGCGCCCCGTCGAGGAGTACCCCGCCAGGCTCCTCGCCGCGTTGCGCGGCGCCGCGCCCGCGGGCGTCGCCGACCCGACCGTGGTGCTGCTCACGCCCGGCGTCTACAACGCCGCCTACTTCGAGCACGCGCTGCTGGCCCGCCTCATGGGCGTGGAGCTGGTCGAGGGCCGCGACCTCGTCTGCGAGAACAACCGCCTCTACATGATCACCACGTACGGGCGGCGCCCCGTGCACGTCCTCTACCGCCGCGTCGACGACGACTTCCTCGACCCGCTGCACTTCCGCGGAGACTCCGTGCTCGGCTGCCCGGGGGTGGTGAACGCCGCCCGCGCCGGCAACGTCACGATCGCCAACGGCGTGGGCAACGGGGTCGCCGACGACAAGCTCATCTACACGTACGTGCCCGACCTGATCGCCTACTACCTGGAAGAGACGCCGCTGTTGCCCAACGTGGAGACCTACCGGCTCGACGAGCCGGACGTATGCGACCAGGTGCTGGCCGACGCCGATCAGCTGGTGCTGAAACCCGTGGACGGCGCGGGCGGCAAGGGCATCGTGATCGGGCCCGCCGCCACGCCCGAGCAACTGGCGGCCGTGCGGCAGGCCGTACGCGAGGATCCGCGCGGCTGGATCGCCCAGCGGCCGGTGCTGCTGTCCACCTCGCCGACCCTGGTCGGCGAGCGACCGGCGCCGCGCCACATCGACCTGCGGCCGTTCGCCGTCAACGACGGCGACGACGTCTGGCTGCTGCCCGGCGGGCTGACCCGCGTCGCGCTGCCGGAAGGCGAGCTGGTGGTCAACTCCAGCAGAGGAGGCGGCTCCAAGGACACGTGGGTGGTCGGCGAGGCCTGCGCGCCCGCCGCCCCCGTCGCGGTGGCCGCGCCCAGCGCCGCGCAGTGGAGCCCCAGCAGGACCGCGGCCTGGGAAGGGGACCAGCAATGACGCGCCCGCTGCTCAGCCGCATCGCCGAGACGCTCTACTGGATCGGCAGGTACGTCGAACGCGCCGACGACACCGCCAGGCTCCTCGACGTGTCCGTGCACCGCATGCTCGACGAGCCCGACACCTGCCGCTCCCTCTACGCCGTGCTCGGTCTGAGCCCCGCCGCGCCCGTCAGCCCCCAGGCGGTGATCCGGCGCCTGGCCTACGACCTGGACGAGCCCGCCTCGATCGCCTCCTCCGTCAGCTCCGCCAGGGACAGCGCGCGAGGCGTGCGCGAGGTGCTGTCCAGCGAGGTGTGGGAATGCCTCAACGTCACCTGGCACCATCGGTCCAAGCTGGAGACCCTGCCCCCGCACGCGTACCTGGCGTTCGTCCGGGAGCGGGCCGCCCTGTTCTTCGGCCTCGCCGACGCCACCATGAGCAGGGACGACTGCTGGCGCTTCATCGTGCTGGGCCGCAGCCTGGAGCGCGTCGACATGACCACCAGGCTCCTGGCCGTGCACCTGGCCAGCGACTGGCGGCTGCTGCTGCAGGCCAGCGGCGCCGACGAGTCGTTCACCAGGACGCACGGCGCCAGAGACAGCGCGGTGCTGGAGTTCCTGCTGCTCGACCGGCTCTTCCCGCGTTCGGTCGTCTACTCGCTGCTGACCGCGGAGAAATGCCTGCGGGCGCTGGCCCCCGATACGGCCAGGGCCGGGGTGGCCGACTCCGCGCAGGCCGCGATCGGGCGGGTGCGCGCCGGGCTCGAGTACAGCGACCTGGACGAGCTCAGCGACCGGCTGCCCGAGTTGCTCGGCACCCTTCAGGAGGCGTGCGCGGCCGCGGGCGAGGCCATCACGAAGCGGTTCTTCCAGCACAGGGAGGCGATGGCATGGGTTGGCGCGTGAAGGTCTCCCACGTGACGCACGTGGAGTACGACGGCGAGGCGCGCTCCTCCTACAACGAGCTCCGGATGACGCCCGCGCACGGCGTGTTGTCCAGTCGCGTCAAAGTGAGCCCGGCCGTGCCGACCTACACGTACGAGGACTACTGGGGCACCACGGTGACGGCGTTCGACGTGCCCGAGCCGCACAGGTCGCTGACCGTCGAGGCCGTCAGCAGGGTCGAGACGAGCGGGCCACGCCGGCCCAAGTCCTCCGTCACGCCAGCGGACCCGTCGATGGAGGAGCTGCTGCGGCGCACCCCGATGACCGCCGTGAACGCCGAGCTGGAGGACCTGGCCAGAACGCAGGCGCTGGGCCGCGACCCGCACGAGACGGCCGCGACGATCTGCGAGCTGGTCGCGGCGCGGGTCGAGTACATGCCCGGCTCGACCGGCGTGCAGACCTCCGCGCAGGAGGCCTGGGACCTGGGGAAGGGTGTCTGCCAGGACATGGCGCAGCTCACCGCGGGGCTGCTGCGGTCCGCCGGGCTGCCGGCCCGTTACGTCTCCGGCTACCTGCATCCACGGCCGAGCGCCGAGATCGGCGAGCCCGTCGAGGGGCAGAGCCACGCGTGGGTGGAGTACTGGGCGGGGGAGTGGCTGCCGCTCGATCCCACCAACCAGACGTACGTGGGCGAGGCGCACGTGGTGGTGGCCCGGGGCCGGGACTATTCGGACGTGCCGCCGCTCAAAGGCATCTACCAGGGCCCGCCGGAGAGCCGCCAGAAGATCACGGTGACCGTCACGCGGCTGGGTCCCGCCTAGCTCTCAGGAGGACGGCCAGCGTGGCCAGCAGCAGCCAGGCCGAGGTCAGGGCGATCAGCCAGGGCCAGCTGGCGTGGCCGTACACGATGGCGCCTGCCGTGCCGCCCGCGCCGCTGCCCAGGTAGAAGCAGAGGGTGTAGAGGCTCGCGGCCCGGCCGCGGGCCCGTGGGGACGGCTGGGCGGCCACCCAGGCGTTGGCGATGGCGTGCGCCGCGAAGAATCCCGCGGTCAGCATCGCGAAGCCGAGCGCCGTCGCGGGCAGCGAGGGGTGCAGGGTGAGCGCGGCGCCGGTCATCGTCAGGATCAGGGACGTGACCAGGGCCGCCGTGCGCCCCAGACGGGCCGCGAGCCGCCCCGCGGCGGCCGAGGAGGCGGTGCCCATGGCGTAGGAGAGGAAGACCAGTGAGGCGACGGCGGGGCTGAGCGCGAGGGGCGGCGCGGCCAGACGGAAGCCGGCGGCGTTGTAGAGCGCGACGAACGCGCCCGTGGCGAGCGCGCCGACCACACACGGAACGAGCACCCCCACAGTGGCACCTCTCCGCCCGGCCCGCGTGCTGTCCATCCTCGAGCGCCCGGGCCACGTCGCGTCGTGCCGCACCCGCTCGGCACGCGAATGGGCCCGCGGCACCTGCTCGACGTGCGCCTCGTCGGCCGGTTCGCCGGAGGACGCGGGGTCATGGGCGGGCGAGGGGGCGTGCTGGGGACCCGGTGTGCGGGGCAACGTCAGGGCTGCGAACAATGCGCACGCCAGCGCGACCCCGGCCACCACGGCCAGGGCGCCGTGCCAGCCCAGCGGGCCGGCGGCGAACCCCGTGCCGAGCCGCCCCGTCATCCCGCCGACCGAGTTCCCCGCGATCATCGCACCCACCGCGCCGGCCAGCCTGCCGGGCCCGACGTGATCGGCCAGGTACGCCGCCGCGACGCCCGCGAACCCGGCGATCGCCACCCCTTGCACCGCTCGCATGGCCAGCAGCACAGGAAAGGACGGCGCCAGCGGCAGCAGCAGCCCGAGCACCGCCGAGACCACCACCGACCAGACGATCACCTGCCGCCGCCCCACGGCCTCGGCCAGTGCGGCCACCGGCAGCACCGCCACCGCCAGCGCACCGGTGGCCACGCCGATGGCGAGCGACGCGCTGCCCGGATCGAGCCGGAACGCGGCGGCCAGCTGCGGCAGCACCGGCTGCGGCGCGTACAGCAGCGCGAACGACGACAGCCCCGCCGCCGCGACGGCCGCGCTCACCCGCCGGGTGTCCACCTGTGCAGGAGCGCTCTGCGCTTGGATGACCACCTGCACAACGCTAAGCAAGGCTAATAAATACGTCTAATACTGAAATAGGCGATAATTCATACTGTGATGGATGAATCCGATGAACTGCTGGCCGCCCACCTCGCGCCCGCCCTCGCCCTGCTGGCCGCCGTCGGCGAGACCGGTCACGTGACGCGCGCCGCCGAGCTCCTCGGCATCCCCCAGCCCACCGCCAGCCGCCGCCTCGCCGCCCTGTCCGACCTGGTCGGCGCCCCGCTGGTGCTGCCGTCCGGCCGCGGCATCCGCCTGACCAGGGCGGGCCGTACGCTGGCCGCGGCCTCCGCCCGCGCGCTGAGCACCGTCACCGGCGCCGCCCGCGAGGTACGGGAGGAGATCGACCCGGACAGCGGCCGCATCGTGCTCGGCTTCCTGCACCTGCTCGGCCGCACGCTCGTCCCGTCGCTCATCCGCGGCTTCCGCGAGCGGCACCCGCGCGCCCGCTTCAGCCTGGCGCAGGGCTCGCGCCAGGACATGCTCACGAACCTGCGCGAGGGCGTGGTCGACCTGGTGTTCGTCGCCCCGATGCCGCTGGACGACCCGGACCTGGACAGCCGGCCGCTCGCCGACCAGGAGCTGGTCCTGTCCGTGCCGGCGGCGCATCGGCTCGCCACGCGCGAGCGGGTACGGGCCGCCGAGCTGGCGGGGGAGGCGCAGGTGGCCCTGGAGCACGGGTACGGCCTGCGGCAGATCACCGACGAGCTGTGCGCGGCGGCGGGGTTCGAGCCGCGGATCGCCTTCGAGTGCCAGGAGTCGGAGACCATCCGCGGCCTGGTGGCGGCGGGTCTCGGCGTCGCCGTCCTACCCCGCTCGCAGTCCGGACCCCGCCCGGTGATACCGGGCTCGGGCGTTGTGGAGATCCCGCTGTCGCCTCCCGCGTTCCGGACGATCGGGGTGAGCTGGCCGGCGGGGGAGCGGCTGACTCCGGCGGCGCGGGCGTTCCGTGACCATGTGTGCTCGGGAGCCATGGACCTGGGTCCCGGCTTCCGGCCTGCCCGGTCGTGAGCTGCTACGTTTCCGGGTCATGACACATGACGGCGACGCGGGCGTGCCGGGCTCGCTGGCGAGGGTGCTCGCCGATGTGACCGCCGAGCGGGCGGCCCAGGACGAGAGGTGGGGCATGCAGGAGCTGCCCGACGGCACCGGAGGCGAGCGTACGGCGGCTGAGTCGGACCTGGTCAGGGATGAGACGGATTCGGCCGCTCCGTACGGCGAGGACTGTGGTGACGAAGTCCCCGCGAGAATACGCGACCAGCGGCGGCACGTCCTGGCCGAGGAGGTGCTGGAGGCGTTCGCGGAGACCGACCCGGGCCGGTTGCGTGCCGAGCTGATCCAGGTGGCCGCCGTCGCGGTGAAGTGGACTCAGGCCCTCGACCGCCGCCCATCCGCCGACGGCGGCTCGCCCGTCGATCGCGGCCCATCCGCCGAGCCGAGCCGCTTCCGGGCCATCGTCGACGTTCACCTCGTGCTCGTGCGAAGTGGACCGGCGAGCCGTACAACGCCGAGCCCCACAAGTGCTCGGAGATCACCTGGTGGCCCGTCCGTGCGCTACCTGCCGACATGATCGACTATCCGGCCGCGGCCATCGCGAACATCCTCGCCCGGATCCCGTTCGCCCAGCACCATTGGTCTACATCCCCTTGACGTAGCTACATGACGATGTTGCCCTTGAAGAGGTGAGCCTAGGCGGGAAGCGAGTCTGAGGTGTCCATCGACTACACCGAGCGCATTCCGAACAACGTCGACCTCTCGGAGGACCGCCGGTTGCGGCGGGCGCTGGAGTCGTGGCAGCCGCGCTTCCTGCAGTGGTGGGCGGAGATGGGTCCGGCGCTGCCGACCAGGGACGTCTATCTCCGCACCGCCGTCTCGGTCGGCCGCGAAGGGTGGGCGCATTTCGACCACGTGCCGCTGCCCGACTACCGCTGGGGCATCTTCCTGGCCGAGCGGAACGACGATCGACGCATTGCGTTCGGCGAGCACAAAGGCCGGCCGGTCTGGCCGCGGGTGCCCGGTGAACACCGCGCCGACCTGCAACGACTCATCGTCATCCAGGGTGACACCGAACCGGCGAGCGTCGAGCAGCAGCGCCGGCTGGGGCTGACCGCCCCGTCGCTGTACGACCTGCGCAACCTTTTCCAGGTGAACGTGGAGGAGGGGCGGCACCTGTGGGCGATGGTCTACCTGCTGCACGCCTATTTCGGCCGGTCAGGGCGGGACGAGGCGGACGCGCTGCTGCTGCGCAACTCGGGCAGCGAGGACTCCCCGCGCATCCTGGGCGCCTTCAACGAGGAGACCCCGGACTGGCTGTCGTTCTACATGTTCACGTACTTCACCGATCGCGATGGGAAGTATCAGCTCGGCACGCTCAAGGAGTCGGCGTTCGACCCGCTGAGCCGTACCTGCGAGTTCATGCTGAAGGAGGAGGCCCACCACATGTTCGTGGGCACCACGGGCGTGGACCGGGTGGTGGAGCGCACGGCGCAGCTGACGCGCGAGCACGACACCGGCGACATCGGGCCGTACGGCGGGATCCCGCTCGACGTCATCCAGAAGTACATCAACTTCCACTACAGCGTGAGTCTCGACCTCTTCGGCAGCGAGACGTCCACCAATGTCGCCAACTACTTCAGCGCTGGGCTCAAGGGCCGCTGGCAGGAGGAGCGGCGCGCCGACGACCACCGGCTGGCCGACGCCTCCGCCGTCGTGCCGGGGATCGAGCGGGGCCGGCTGGTGGACGTGGAGCTGCCCGCGCTCACCGCGCTCAACGCGGACCTGCGCGGCGAGTACGTCGCCGACTGCGCCACCGGCGTGAACCGGTGGAACCGGATCCTCGCCGGCCACGGCCTCGAGGCCACGCTCTACCTGCCGCACGTCGGGTTCAACCGCCGGGTCGGGGTGTTCGCCGGGCACCACATCTCGCCGGACGGGCGGGTGCTCGACGAGGCGTCATGGGAGGCGGCCGGGGGCCGGTGGTTGCCGACGGCCGCGGACAAGGCGCACGTGGAGGCGCTGATGCGGCCGGTGTACGAGCCGGGGAAGATCGCCGCCTGGGTGGCGCCGCCGCGCAACGGGATCAACGGGCGGCCGTTCGACTACGAGTACGTGCATCTCTGATGCTACGCGCGGTTGACGGCTTATCCGTTCTCTGTAGAGGATGCGCCTACGAATGTCCGCCTGCGGATGGGGACGGCCATGATGCCGGAGTCGTTCAACGCCAGCGTTTACCTCGTGGACCGGCAGGTCGAAGCCGGCCGAGGCGATCAGGTCGCGGTGACGGGGCCCGCGGGCGCTCCGAGCTCCGTCACGTACGCGCACCTCGCCGCCCGCGTCGCCGAGCTGGCCGCCGGACTGCGGGAGGTGGGCGTCCGGCCGGAGGAGCGGGTGCTGCTCGTCATGTCGGACCGCCCCGAGACGGTGATGGCCATCCTGGCGGTCATGCGGATGGGGGCGGTCGCCGTGCCGATCTCCACCATGTACAACGGCACCGAGCTGGCCGCCCTGTTCCGGGACGCGCGGGGGCGGGTCGTGGTGGCCACCCCCGAGTTCGAGCCGGCCGTGCGGGAGGCGCTGCGGACCGCCCCCGATGTGACGACACTCGTCCTGACCAACCCCGCCGATGCGGAAGCGGCCGGAGCGGACACGGGCGTGCCGGACGCCGGGGTGCGGGTCCGGCGCTGGGAGGACGTGCTGGAGGCCGGCCGCGGCGCCGTGGCAGTGCAGGGCCAGGACGCCGGGGCCGCGTATGACAGCTGGCGCGACTCGCCCGCGCTCTGGCTCTACACCTCGGGCACCACCGGAGCACCGAAGGCCGCCATGCACCGGCACGGCGCGATCCGCGACGTCTGCGAGACCTACGGGCATCAGGTCCTCGGCATCCGCCCCGGCGACCGGTGCTTCTCCGTCGCCCGGCTGTTCTTCGCCTACGGCCTCGGCAACTCCCTGTTCTTCCCCCTCGCCGCGGGCGCCACCGCGATACTCGACCCGGCCAGGCCCACCCCGGCCGGGGTGATCGCGCGTGTGACGGCGGAGCGGCCGACGTTGTTCTTCGCCGGCCCCACGTTCTACGCGGCCCTGCTCGCCCCCGACGCCCCCGACGACGCGTTCCAGTCGGTACGGCTGGCCGTCTCGGCCGGCGAGGCCCTGCCCGCCGAGATCTACCGGCGCTTCACCGAGCGGTTCGGCGTGGACATCATCGACGGGCTCGGCTCCACCGAGGCCCTGCACATCTTCATCTCCAACCGGCCCGGCCAGGTACGACCGGGCAGCTCGGGCACGGTCGTGCCCGGCTACGAGGCCAGGCTGCTCGACGACCTCGGCGTCCCGGCCGCGGACGGGCAGCCCGGCCACCTGTACGTGCGGGGCGACTCCATCGCCACCGGCTACTGGTGCCGCACCGCCGCCACCCGCCAGGTGTTCCAGGGGGAGTGGCTCCGGACCGGCGACACCTACACCCGCGACGCGGACGGCTTCTACCACTGCCTGGGCCGCTCCAACGACCTGATCAAGGCCGGCGGCATCTGGGTGTCACCGATGGAGGTGGAGGCCAGGCTCCTGGAGCACACGTCGGTAGGGGAGTGCGCGGTGGTGGCCTACATCGACGCCGACGGGCTGGAGAAGCCGGTGGCCTGCGTGGTGCCGGCGGCGGGCCGCGCCGTGGACGCCACGGAGCTGGTCGCGTTCTGCCGTGACGGCCTGGCCTCTTTCAAGCGCCCGCGCGAGGTGCTGGTCGTGGACCAGCTGCCGAAGACGGCCACCGGCAAGATCCAGCGCGTGGTGGTGCGGCAGCTCGCCGCCGACCTGCTGGGCAAACGTCAGGCCGGCTCCGTGCCGTAGATCGAGATGGCGAACGGCCGGTACGTCGCCGTGTAGACCTCCTCCCCGAGCCGGGGCAGCGACCTGTCCAGGTAGTGGTGCAGGCGGGTGGCCTCCGGCCACGGGTGGACCGCCACCAGGACGCCGCCGGGCGCGAGCAGCTCGCCGAGCCGCGCCGAGGCCCGGCGGAGGCGATCCGTACGGCCCAGGTAATAGAGGGTCTCGGAACAGATCACCAGGTCGAAGCGCTCGTCGGGGCGGTGGTTGAGGATGTCCGCCTGGACGAAGCGCACCCGCGCGTTGCCCTGCACCCGCTCGCGCGCCCGCGCCAGCGCCCGCTCGGACACGTCCACCCCGGTGATCTCGGCGTCCGGGTACGCCGTGGCGAGCGCGTGCGTGAACACCCCCTCGGCACAGCCCACCTCGATGATCCGCCGGTACGGCCTGGGCGGCAGATGCTGCAGCGTGGACAGGTACCTCTGCTGCTCGTAGCTGTCGGTCGCGAGCTTCCACGGGTCCGGGTTGCGATGCCACCAATCGAAGTAGCGGCGCAGGAGCACCCCCTGCGCGGCGGGCGAGAGCAGCGACAGCGTGCGGAAGAACGTGCGATGCATGATCTCGGGAAAGCTCGGCATGCGGTCAGCGGCCTCTCGCGACGGGGACGGGGGATGTCCCTGGGGTGAGTCGTTGCCGGAAGTCCATGCCCACTCTGAGCCGCGATGACGCCATCGGCTCGCCGTCCTGCCGCAGCTCGACATCGCCCACCGGCCTGCCCTCGATCGCGGCGGCGCGTCCCATCACGTGAGCTACTTCGCGTACACGGCTGCCGACCAGCGGACCGGACGGTTCGTCGACTCCCCCCACAGGCCAACCCTGCCGGTGATCGTCACTCGCTTGCCCTTGGGGACCTTGTGCTCGCTCATCGCCAACGGGTACGGCCCCTTCGTCCATACGCCGCAGTTCACGCTCGAGTTGGTGCTCTTGCCGTCGATCTCGTACGTGAACCACGTCCGCTGACTCAGGTCGCCCGCGCACAGCTGCTCGATGCCGATCTTCCCGCCCCGGCTCTCGACCACGAGCGTGAAGGACGAGTCCCGATCCCACAGGCCCGAGGCCGTGTCGGCCAGCCTCATGCTGCCCAGCTTGCCGGGAAAGTCGCGGAGGGCTCCCGGGTCGACCGGGCGCGCGGGCGGCGTCCATTCGTAGACGGCCAGCCTCCAGTCGGCCCGCTCGATCTCGACCGGCCGGCACGGCGCGCCCCGCTTGGCGCTGACGCATCCCCCTCCGCGGACGGTCGTGTCGAACTCGACCGTGACCTCGCTGACGCCCTCGGGCACGGTCAGCGGGCGCAGGTCCCTCCAGTTCTTCCTCATGCACGGCGAGAAATCGGGGCCTTCAGTGGCGCGGCCGTCGATCCGGATCCGTGGGGACACGTTGGCGAAGTCGCCGTCGCATACCGCTGCCACGTCCAGCGGCTTGCCGGAGACGGGCACGGTGACCGTCGCCTTCTCCGGGCCCTTGGCCTTGATCGTGGCCGAGGCCAGGAGGCGGTACTCCGTGCCGTCCTCGGCCGTGAAGCGCTCGGGCAGCTCCGGCCCGGCCTGCGCGGCCACCGCCGTTGTCTCGCGCGGCTGCTCGCCGGGCAGCAGCGCCACCCCCACCACGACCGCCGCCGCCACTGCGACGCCGGCCGCCACCCGGCGGCGCAGGCGGGTCCTGCGAACGCGGGCGCGGACCTGGTCGTGGCGGTACGGGTTCGCCGGCGACGGCGCCCCGGCCCGCTCCCGCAGGACGTCACGCAGGTCTTGCACGGTCATCGGTGCAGCTCCTTCACGATCGACTCGTCCACTCGCAGCTTGGCCAGCGCCTTGGCGGTCTGGCTCTTGACCGTTCCTTCCTGGCAGCCGAGCAGCCCGGCCACCTCGGCCACCGGTAGGTCCTCGTAGAACCGCAGCACGATCACCGCCCGCTGCCTGGCCGGCAACCGGCCCACCGCCTGCCAGAGCTCCTCACGCGGTCCCGCCGGGTCGTACGCGACCGCCGCGTCCGGCAGATCCGCGCTGGGCAGCTCCCTGCGCCATCGGCGCCGCCACCAGGACGTGTACGTCGTCACCAGCACCCTGCGCACGTACGCCTCGGGCTCGTCGATGCCCGGCCACGCGAACCACGCCTTGGCCAGCGACTCCTGCAACAGGTCCTCGGCCGTGCCCCAGTCGCGGGTCAGCAGATACGCGGTGCGTAACAGCCGGTCGGACCTCGCCACCACGAAGTCCTGAAATATGGCTCTATCAGCCAACGTGAATGCCTCCCGTCAGAGCTTGCTGACGGTAGTGACGCATCGAGCGCGATGCCAGGTTGCCTGTCCGCCGACCGGCTCCCGCCCGGTTGGCGGAGACGCCCGTCAACCGGCTTCGGCCCGCATGATGGTGAAGGGGGCCATCTCGCCCAGCCCGCGTACCGACAGCCTGTCGACCGGCCGCAGCCGGAAGGCCCGGTCGCCCTCCAGCTCCTCGGCCATCGCCGGATCGGCCAGGATCGAGCCGGGCAGCGACAGCGCGGTGAGCCTGCTCGCCAGGTTGACGGTGGTGCCGAACACGTCGCCCATCCGCCAGATCACCGGTCCGGACGCCAGCCCCACCCGCAGCTCCGGCAGGCCCCTGACGCGCGCGTGCGTCTCGACCAGGCGCAGCGCGATCTCGGCCGCCACGTGCGCCTTGTCGGCCACGAACAACACCGAGTCGCCCAGCGTCTTGATCACCCGGCCGCCGGTGGAGGTGACGACGTCGGCGGAGCCGCCCTCGAACCTGTCGATCAGCCGGGCCAGCTCGCTGCTGGTGATCTGCCTGCTCAGCCGGGTGAACGCGACCAGGTCCGCGAAGCCGACGGCCAGCCGTACCGCGCTCATGTCCTGGTCGGCCATGCGGCCCGCGGCGGCGGCGAGCTGGCGCTGCCAGGCGTAGACCAGCAGCTTCGCCAGGTCGGGCACCACCCGCTCGGCCCTCCGGCGCCAGGCCCGCGGCCGGTCGGCCAGCGGCACGCCCGCCTGGTCCAGGGCCTCCACACCCAGCTCGGCCTGCGACTCGGCCAGCCTCGCGGTGGCCCCGCCGAGCGAGCGGGCCATCAGCAGCACGTGTTCCTCGTCGTAGAGGCCCGAGCTGACCATGCCGAGCAGCGTCTTGAGCGCCTCGACGTCCGAATCGGTGAACTCGACGGCGTCGTCGGCCACGTTCGCGAAGCCCAGGGCACGCCAGAAGCGCCGCGCGCGGTAGACCGGCACGCCCGCCATCTCGGCGACCTGGTGGCTGGTGTAGCGGCGCGGCTCGCGCAGGAAGGCCTCTGTCAGCCCGTTCTCATCCCCGCGGCCCACGCGTGCAAGATAGCACTGTGTGGGGCAAATCACTCTAGGAGGGCTTGCATGGCGATTCGCTCTTCCTCGAGAACGTAGCCGGCGTAGTAGTCGTACATCGACCTGCGCGAAAGCCGGGCGGCCAGCGGGCCGTCGCCGGCGCGCACGGCGGCCAGAACCTCCTCGTGGTGGGCGATGCTCCGGCGCATCAGCGCCTCCTGGTCGGGAGCGACGGCGATCCTACCGGCGACGAGGTCGACCACGACCGACCGCACGACGTCCGTGCAGACCTGGATGAGCGTGTTTCCGCTGGCCCGCGCCACCACGTCGTGGAAGGCGACGTCCGCGGCGCTGAAGGACTCGCTGTCCGCCTCCTTCATGCGCTCCACGGCCGCGGCCATCTCGGCGAGCTGCTCCTCGGTGCGCAGCCGCGCCGCCAGCAGGATGGCCGCCCCGTCCATCACCATCCTGAATTGCACCAGCTCTCCCAGCGACAGCTCCGCCACCCGAGCCAGCGTGGTCATCGACTTGTGCAAGGCGGCAGGTGAGAACGGCAGCACCTCGGCGCCGTTCGGGTCGCCGGGCCGCGAGCGCACCAGGCCGCGTGCCTGCAGCACCCGCAGCGCCTCGCGCACGGTGGACCGGCTCACCGAGAACTGCACCATGAGCTCGCGCTCGCTGGGCAGCCGCCCGCCCGGGCAGAGAGCGCCGCTCTCGATCGCCCCCTCGATCTGCTCCACGATCCGCTCATAAGCACGTACGGTGCGCACCGGCTCGAACTGCGGACCACTCATGGACGTCCCCCTTGACCCGAGCCGCCGTCGGCTGGCAATGTGCGTAGCCTACTGGTCCGACCAGTGCACTAGCCAGGAGGCTGCAAGACATGAGGCGCATCGGAATCTGGATCGCCGTAGGCGGTCTCCTGCTGAGCGCGGCCGCCTGTGGCGGCGACTCCGGCGGCGGCACTTCCACCCCCGCGGCCCAATCACTGTCCGTCGGCTTCGTGGCCGAGCCCGCGAACCTGGACTTCACCTCCACCGAAGGCGCCGCCATCCCGCAGGCGCTGCTCGTCAACGTCTACGAGGGCATGGTCAAGCTCGATCAGACCGGCAAGGTCGTGCCGCTGCTGGCCGAGAAGTGGGACGTCTCGGCTGACCGCAAGACCTACACGTTCACGCTGCGCAAGAACGTGAAGTTCAGCAGCGGGGCGCCGTTCACCGCCGATGACGTGGTGTTCTCGCTCGACCGGGTCAAGAGCGACTGGAAGCTGAAGATCAAGTCGCAGCTCGACGTGGTCGACAAGGTGGAGAAGAAGGACGACTCCACCGCCGTCGTCACACTCAAACGGCCCAGCAACGGCTTCCTCTACTCGATGGCGACCAGGCTCGGCGCGATGTTCAGCCGCACCGGCGTCGCCGACCTGGCCAACAAGCCCGTCGGCACCGGTCCGTACGTGCTGGGCTCGTGGCGGCGCGGCGACTCCATCCAGCTCAACGCCAACCCCTCCTACTGGGGCACCAAGCCGCCGCTGTCGTCGATCACGCTGAAGTACTTCAAGGACGCCACGGCGATGAACAACGCGCTGCTGACCAGCGGCATCGACGTCATCTCCAGCGTCCAGGCACCGGAGTCGCTGCAGCAGTTCGCCGACCCCAACCGCTTCCAGACGGTGGAGGGCACGACGAACGGCGAGGTCGTGTTGTCGATGAACAACGCCCGCGCGCCGTTCAACGACAAGAGCGCCCGCCAGGCCGTCCGCCACGCCATCGACCACAAGGCGCTGCTGGACACCGCCTGGGCCGGGCGCGGCCAGCTGATCGGCTCGATGGTGCCGCCCACCGACCCGTGGTACGAGGACCGCACCGGCGACTACCCGTACGATCCGGCCAAGGCCAAGGAACTGCTCGGCGGCAAGACGCTGACCGTCAAGATGCGCATCCCCAACCTGCCGTACGCGGTCGCCAGCGCCCAGGTCGTCAAGTCGCAGCTGGCCCAGGTGGGTATCACCGCCGACATCGAGCCCCTGGAGTTCCCGGCCCGCTGGCTGGACGTGGTGTTCAAGCAGGGCGACTACGACCTGTCCATCATCAACCACGTCGAACCCCGCGACATGGGGATATTCGCTGACAAGTCGTACTACTTCCATTACGACAATCCCGAGTTCGGCAAGCTGCTCGCCTCCGCCGACGAAGGCACCGAGCAGCAGCAGACCGACGACCTCAAAAAGGCCGCCACACTGCTGTCCGACGACGCCGCGGCCGACTGGCTGTTCCTGTTCCCCAACCTGATCGTGGCGAAGAAGGGCGTCACCGGGCTGCCGAAGAACGCCATCGCGGAGGCCTTCGACTTCACCGCGCTCGCCAAGCAGTGATCGTTTACCTGCTCAAGCGGCTGGTGGTGCTGCTCGCGAGCACCGCCGTGGCCGGAGTGACGGTGTTCGCGTTCATGGCGCTGCTGCCCGGCGACCCGGCCGAGATCGCGCTCGGCGTCAACGCCACCCCGGAGGCGGTGGCCGCGCTGCGCACGCAGTTCGGCACCGACCGGCCGGCCGTCGCGCAGTTCTTCGACTGGTTCGGCGGGCTCGTCCAGGGCGACTTCGGCGCCTCGTACGTGACCAGCTCGCCCATCGGCCCGCAGATCAGCGACCGCCTGGGTGTGACCGCGGTGCTCGTGCTCGGCGGCATGGTGGTGGCGCTGGTCATCGCGGTGCCGCTCGGCACGTTCGCCGCCGTGCACCACCGCAACCCCCTGGGCGCCGCCATCAGCGCGGTCAGTCAGGTCGGCATCGCCGTCCCGGCCTTCCTGGCGGGCATCCTGCTGGTGTTCGTGTTCGCGGTGCAGGCGCAGGCGCTGCCGTCCGGCGGGTACGTGCCGATCACCGAGAGCCCGGGGGAGTGGCTGCGCAGCCTCATTCTCCCCTGGCTGTCGCTCGGTCTGGTCCAGGGCGCGGTGCTCACTCGCTACGTCCGCAGCGCCGTGCTGGACGTGATGCGTGACGACTACCTGCGTACCGCCCGCGCCAAGGGCAGGGGCAGTACCGGCGCGCTGTGGCGGCACGGCCTGCGTAACGCCTCGATCCCGGTCGTCACCGTGCTCGGCCTGCAACTGGCCACGCTGCTGATCGGCGCGGTGGTGGTCGAGCGCGTCTTCGTCATCCCCGGGCTCGGCGACCTGCTGCTCAACGGCGTGGCCGGGCGCGACCTGCTGCTCGTCCAAGGTGTGGTGATGGTGCTGGTCGCCGCCGTGCTTCTGATCAACTTCGTGGTGGACGTGACCTACCACCTGCTCGACCCGAGGTTGCGATGAGAGGCCGCATGAACGCCGCGCTGCTCGTCGGCGGCACGCTCGTGGCGCTGGTGGTGCTGGCCGCGCTGGTGTCGTTCTTCTGGACGCCGCACGACCCGACGCTCGTCGACGCCGCACGCAAGCTCCGAGCGTCCGGCGACGGCTACCTCCTCGGCGCCGACAAGTTCGGCCGCGACACCTTCAGCCAGCTCATGGTGGGGGCCCGCACCACCCTGTACGTCGGCATCGTGGCCGTCGGCATCGCCGCCGTGCTCGGGGTGCCCTTGGGAATGATCGCCGGCATGTCGCCGTGGGGCTGGCTCTCGGAGTTGATCATGCGGGTCAACGACCTCGTCTTCGCCTTCCCCGCGCTGCTGCTGGCCGTCATGCTCGGCGCCGTCTACGGCGCCGGCACGCTCACCGCGATGATCGCGATCGGGGTGGCCACCGTGCCCGCGTTCGCCCGCGTCGCCCGCGCCGCCACGCTCCAGGTCATGGTCACCGACTACATCCTCGCCGCCCGGGCCGCCGGGCGGCGCCGGACCGCGATCGCGGTCCGGCACGTGCTGCCGAACATCGGCTCCGTGCTGATCGTGCAGGCGTCGGTGTCGTTCGCGATCGCGATCC
>NZ_JBQQBR010000069.1:0-41882 GCF_052245935.1 Nonomuraea sp. 3N208
CCTGTTCAAGCACTGGGCCTGGGAGAGCAACTTCCTCTGGAAAGGATGAGAAGAGCCGTGTAACGGGCGACTGTTACGCACGGTTCTGTGGGAGCCCAGGGGTGGGATTCCCCTGGGCCACCCGACCCTTGGCGCTTGCGAGATCGCTCCAGACCCCACGCCGGTTTCAAGGAGCTGGCCGCATTCCACTACCGCACAGCTCCTCTCCTGATTTCCGCGGTCCCGGTCACCGCTTCCGCCCGCCGTACCGCGGGGCTGGAGCGATCGAGCTGGCTCGCGCGGGATTTTGGTCGCCCGGCCCTGCCAACGCAGCCGGTTCTCCCGCCGGCGCGGATCCCTTGATCACGGCCCGGTCCCACCTGTCAATGACGGGGCCGTGATCAGGGAAGCGCGCTGACGGTCAGGCGCAGGTGTAGCCGGACGGCAGGGCGGTGTTGCCGTTGGGCCTGCTCGCCTGGAAGCCGAAGCTGGTGGTGCTGGCTCCCGGCGCGAGCGTGCCGTTGTGGCTGATACTTCTGGCCGTGACGGTCTGGCCGCTGGTGGTGACGGTGGCGTTCCACGAGCCGGTTAGGGTGTGCCCGGCCGGCAGGGTGAAGGTGACGGTCCAGGTGGTGATCGTCGAGGTGCTGGTGTTGGTGATGGTCAGCGGCTGGATCACATACCCGTTCCCCCACTGGGACTGCATGGTCGGGGTGGCTGAGCAGGCACCGGTCGTGCCTCCCTGAGTGGTGATCTGGACGGTGTTGGAGACCGGTGAGACGTTACCAGCGGCATCGCGCGCCCGGACCTGGTAGCGGTAGGTGGTGTTCAAAGTCAGGCCCGTGTCGGTGAACGAGGTCGTGGCCGAGGTGCCGACCTGGGTGAACGTGCCGCCCATCGCGCCGGGAGCGCGCAGGATGTCATAGCCGGTCACACCGGTGTCGTCAGTGGAGGCCGTCCAGATCAGGCTGGTGCCGGTTGTGGTGGTGCCCGAGGCGGTGAGCCCGGCCGGGGCGGTCGGCGGCGTGGTGTCGCCTCCGGTGGCGGCCGTGGTGAAGATGGCCGGCGCGGAGTTGCCCGACAGGTTGCCCGCGCCGTCACGCGCCCGTACGTACACCTGGTATTGGGTGTTGGCACTCAGCCCGGTCAGGGTGATCGAGGTGGCGGTGGACTGGCCAAGCTGCGGGTCGGTGGCGCCCTGCTCCCGGTAGACGTTGTAGCCGGCCAAGCCGGAGCCGCCCTGGTCGGTGGACGCGGTCCAGGTCAGCGTGGCACTGGCGGCGGTCACGTTGGACGCGACCGGGGTGCCTGGCGTGGTCGGCGGCGTGGTGTCGGTCGGACTGGTAGTCAAGCCGAAGAACTCGATGGCGTAGAGGGCCATACCGCTCTGCGGAAGAGCATGCCCGGCGCCCTGGATGCTGTACGCCTCCACCTGCACGGTGCCGGACAGATTGGCGTACCGGCTGCGGTTCCAGTTTGCCTGCGGGGTGTCGGTGCTGGTCGGGGTCTGGCTCAGCCCAAACACATTGGTCCACTGCTCGATCGACTCTCGCAGCAGCGAGTAGGGCACGAGGGTGTCGCTGGTGCCGTGCCACAGCTGCATGCGCGGGCGGGGGCCGGAATATCCCGGGTACGCCTGGCGGACCGCATCGCCCCACTGCTGGGGTGTTCGGTCCATGCTCCCGCCGGTGCACCTGCTGCTTCCGGGCGGGTAGTCGGAGGCGCCGGCGAAGCAGTTGAAGGGCACACCCATGAAGGAGGCCCCTGCCTTGAACACGTCCGGGTAGACGGCGAGCATGTGCTGGGTCATCATGCCGCCGGACGAGCTTCCAGTGGCGTAGACACGGTTCGGGTCTCCCTGATAGTTCCGCTCGACATAGTCGATCATTGAGGTGATCGAGACCGGATCGCTGCCGCCGCCGCGCTGCTTGGCCGCGTCCGACCAGGTGTCGAAGCAGTTGCCGAACCCTGCCGACTGGGTGGCGGTCGGGTAGATGACGATGAAGCCATATCGATCCGCCAGCGAGGCGAACTCACTGCCCTGGTAGAAGCCGGGACCGGAGCCGCCGCAGCCATGCATCGCAACCACGATCGCCGGCGAGGCCGGGTGCGAGTCCGGCACATAGACGTGCATCCGCATGTTGCCCGGGTTGTTGCCGAAGCTGGTCACCTCCACCAGGGTGGCGGCGACGGCCGGCGATCCGAGTACCACGGTCATGACGGCAAAGAGCGCCGCGGCGCAGGCACTAGCCAGCACCGTGGTCAATCGTCTCATTCGCGCTCCTCCTCTCCATATCCGCGGCGCGCCGCGGATCGGTCCGCCGCGTATTGACATCGGTCGCTGGAAAATAGAAGGGCCACGATCCACCGTCAATGCACGCTTGGTGCGCATGCCCGCCAGTTCACCTGGCAGAGAGCTGTTTTCCCTGGTTATCAAGTAACTTGCTATCAAGGTCCTTGATAACGGTGTGGGAAACTTACATTGGGGCCCGTTCTGACGGGGCGCGATATCGTCTCCTGGTGACCGATCCGGGTGTCCCCGCGGCCGCTGCGCCGGACGCACCGCCGCCCCGTGTGAGCTACCTGGTGTTCCGGCTGGAACGCCGCATCCGCGCCTGCCTGGATGAAGCGCTCGCCCGGCACGGCATGACGACCACCGAATACATGGCGCTCAGCGAGCTGCGCCTGCGCGACGCCCCATCCTCGGCCGACCTGGCCCGCATCGCCTTCGTCACCCCGCAGGCGATGAACCTGGTCATCCGCGATCTCGAACAACGCGGCCTGATCCGCCGCGACCCGCATCCCCGTGGCGGCCGCGCTCTGCGCACCCGCCTTACCCCGAAAGGCCTGAGCACCCTCCGGCGATGCGACCGCTCCCTCGACAGCATCGAAGCCGTCATGCTCGCCGAGATCGACGACCCGGACCGCACGACACTTGCGGAAACGCTCACGCTGTGCGCCCAAGCCCTCCACCAGGACACGCGGGCCCTGACCCCAGTCCTTCGCTCGCAGAAGCCACCGCCGTCGCCCTAGCCATAGTGTGGTCCGTGGTCAGCCACGGACCACAAGCTGCAGCCAGCGCCGGACTCGACCAACCACAGAAGCGATCGAATCGGGACTTCTACACCGGCTCATCACGACCGCCATGATCACAGCCGACATCGCCGAGGCTGCGGCCGTCTACGTCGCGGCGCTGGCAGACGACCCGACTCAGCTCACCATTCTGGCTTCTGGGCTGGCTTGAGGGGGTCGGCGGCCGACCGCCCCTCGAAGTGAGCTCGCCGGACGCGTGATGGTCGACCAGGGACGGCGGTTCAGGGCCGAGCGGAGGTTCGCGAAGCGGGTCCGGCCCCGTGAGGCGATCAGCCTGCGCGGTGCTTGGCTGGACCGCCAATGAGGTGTCCTGGCCGACCGCCAAACGCTGGGCCGAGCGCTATCGCCAGCCTACCGCGGCAAGATCTTCTTCGCCGTAGGGGGCATAGCCAGGGTCCTTCAGCAAGGTCGCGGCGACGCCGGCGTTTCCGCCGCCGTACTCGCTCATGTCGGGCACATCCACGCCGATGCGGTTCAAGTCGTTGGTGCCGACGCCCTTCAACACCACGAAGTTGGTCATCTGGGTGGTGACGTCGGTGGAGCCCGTCACCCAGGGCAGCAGGCTCAGCGCGGCCGGCGCGGCATTCCTTCCGCGAGCACAGGCGCTCCTGCACACTGCCGATCAGGCGGTGCTCGCGGCCCGCGCCGCCGCGCCGCCGCGCACCATCACCATCGGCTACGTCGAGGACCTCGTCATCACCCCCGCAGTGCGGGACCTGCGCCGCCGCCATCCCGACGCTCACGTTCGCACGCAGCACCTGGACTCCGACGAAGCCCGTGCCCTGCCCGACCGCCAGGTCGATGTGCTCGTCGCCCGCACACCGCTTCCGATTCCGAGCGATGACCTGCACGTGACCGTCCTCTACGAGGAGCCCCGGGTACTCCTCGTGCCCGCATCCCACCGCCTCGCCGGGAAGGAGTCGGTCACCCCGGACGACTTCGCCCACGAACCCCTCGTCGCCTGCGCCGGGATGGCCGCAGCATGGACCGGGTTCTGGCGGCTCTCCCCCCGCCCGAACGGCGATCCGGCTCCACTCGGTCCCATGCTCGTCGACACCTTCGAGGACAAGCTCGAAGTCGTCGCCGACGGGCGAGCCATCGCCATCGTGCCCTTCGACGACCGGCGCAGCACGCTCCGCGACGATCTCGCCACCATCCCCATCGACGGAATCGAATCCTGTCAGGTGGCCGTCGTCACCCGCGCCAACGACCGCAACCCGCTCGTCGCCCACTTCCGGGAATCCGCCAAGAACTGCCTCGCCCGGGACCCCAAACGCACCCGCTCACGATAGTGAGACCCCACCGAGAGCGGCGGTCGCTAAATGGCGCGCTCACCGACATCGCGGTGGACACGCTGACCGATGCGGGTCACGAGGTGCGGGTCAGCGATCTGTACGCGATGCGCTGGAAATCCACCATCGACGCCGACGATTTCGGCGCGCCGCCGCCGACCCGCTGGGTGCGGTCCACGATTCCGGACGTGCCTACGAAACCGGCGCGCTCACGCCAATATCCGTACCGAACAGAACAAGCTATGGTGGGCCGATACCGTGATCCGGCCGTTATCTGGGGTTACTGCCATGTCCTAGCCAGGTTGGAGCGAAATGACTCTTTTCAGGCGCGTAAGGCACGCTGGCTGACGCTGCAGGCACGTTGCACCGGACGCGTGGCTAGGCGTTTCGACCGAGGTCGCGATCGGTGCGTGCGCGGTCAAGGCATACGACGCGGCGCCCCTTGAGCATCTTGGCCACCGTGGAACGGATTTCGTGGAATGCCGGGGCAGCCCGCACTTGCCTGACTGTCACGTCGTGAGTGGCGAGATGTGTGGCGGCAAGCTCTGGCCACGGAGGGTTGATCAGTGTGTCCAGCAGGGGCTCACCTGTGGTGCTGCAGATCGTCAGGTCGCACAGTGCCGCGCGCGCGAGTGGGTCGTCGACGGGATCGTCGATGTCGCCGACGCCGAGATCCGCGCCGCCCGCCGACGCCACGACCGGGCAACGCGCTGAAGAACCTTCACGACCAAGAGTGACCTCACTCGCTGCGACCAAGATCCTTCTCGGCGCCAACGGCTGTCCGCCGGTTCCTCACCCCCGGATGCCACAGAGGCCGGCACGGTCAAGGCGTTGGCCCGGGCACCGTCGCCCGCTGTGGCAGGTCTCCCTCGGTCTGATCGCCCCCGCCGCGGTTACAGGACCCTCCACTCGGGTCGCCGCTCACGCTCCAGGGTCGTGTATGCGACTGGGCGAATTTCGGCTTCGGGGCCACGCTCGTCGGCGGACATGCGGCGTAGGAACGCGTCGGCGAGCCGGTCGGTGAAGTCGTTGTCGAGCGGCTCATTCGTCACCAGGATGCGGTAATAGAGAGGACCCACGAGCTGATCGGTCTCGGCTGCGATGTCGAGGTCGGCGGGCAGGTCGCCCCGCCGTACGGCGCGCTCCAGTGGCAGGCGGTCACGGCGGCGTTGCTCGTCTAGGTACCTCCCGCGGAACTCCGCCGCGAAGGCCGGGTCGTGCTGCGCCTGGGCGATCAGGGCCCGGAAGACGGCTCCGGAGTCGGACTCGGCCAGGAAGGCGGCCAGGCGGCGGAGGTACATGCGTAGGTCGAGAGCCAGGTCGCCGTGGTCGGGCGGGGTGAGCTCCTCGGCCAGGTCCTGCAGGAAGGCGTCCATCAGGACCTCGGTCTTGGTCTTCCACCAGCGGTAGATGGTCTGTTTGGCGACGCCGGCCCGGGCCGCGATGCCTTCCATCGTGATAGCCGTGAAGCCCTTCTCGACGAGCAGATCGTCGGCCGCCTCCAGCACCGCCTGACGAGCCTGCTCGCTGCGCCCGTACCGGTTGCCGTGGTGTCGATCGGTCGTCCTGGGCTCGGCAGATGTCATGGGATCATCCTAGAGCTAGACTAGACGCAACGGTATGTCTAGGCTAACGCACATGTCACTCACACACACGCTCGCCGAGCCGCGGGTCCAGGGCGCGCTCGATCGCATGTTCGCCCAGGCCGCGCACGACGACGCCACCGCGGCCCGCATCCAGGCGGAACGCCCAGGTTGCCTCGGCGGAACACCGCAGGAGTACGCCGACGCCGCGGCGGAGATCTACATGCCGATCTCCCGCACGGGCGGCAAGCTCCTCTACAACCTCGTCCGGGCCACGCGGCCGGCCACCGTCGTGGAGTTCGGCATGTCGTTCGGGCTCTCAACGCTTTACCTGGCCTCAGCGGTACGCGACAACGGCGCCGGGCACGTCGTCACCACCGAGATGAGCAAGGACAAGATCGCCGCGGCGCGCCGCACCTTCACGGACACCGGCCTGCATGACCTGATCACGGTGCTCGAAGGTGACGCCCGGGAGACGCTCGCCGGCCTCGACGGCTCGGCGGACTTCGTCCTGCTCGACGGCTGGAAGGATCTGTGTCTTCCCGTGCTGCGCCTGCTCGAACCGCGCATGAAGCCCGGCACCCTGGTGGTGGCCGACGATGTCGACCTGGAAGGGCTACGGCCGCACCTGGACTACGTACGCGATCCGAAGAACGGCTACCAGAGCGTCACCTTCCCCGTCGAGGACGGCATGGAGATCAGCTGCCGCCTCTGAGTGGTCGGGTCGACGCCAGGCCGCGACCGGCCCTGTGGTGGCTCAGAATCGGCTGGCCGACCCACGATCCGGTGGCCCCCAGGACCGGCTCCCCCGGCTCAGGATCGGGTGGCCCGGCTCAGGATCGGATGGCTGTTGGGTGCCGTGCCAGCTGGTCCACAGCGCCGCGTACGAGCCGCCCTCCGCCACCAGCTCATCATGCGACCCGGCTGAGCAACAGTTCTTGAGTTGAGTTCGCTGGACCTCCCTCAACTTCCCCCCACTTGACCTGCGAGCTGGGTCTTCTCGTGTTTGCCGGATGGATCACGGTCATCTGAAGTAAACCTCACTCTGCGTGAAACAACAGTTACTAGAGTGACGGAATGGCGGCCGGAGTGAAGTCGGGAGGTGTGGGTTGGCGCTGGCAGCCGTACGCGATCTGCGCGAGCATCGGGCGCCAGCGACCGCGGAGGAACTCGCCGACTTCGAGACCGATGTGCTGGCAGGGTTCGTGCTCGCTCGGGCCTCGGTCGGGCTGGTCGACAGCACCATCCGCAACGACACCAACCACCTGGAGCTAATCCGGAGCTGGTTCGGCCGGCCGCTGTGGGAGATGGAACCCGCCGACGCCGATGCCTACTTCGGCAAGGCGCTGCGCGACGCCAAACCCTCCACCCGCACCGGCCGGGCGGCCGCGCTGACGGTCTACTTCCAGTTCCTCGTGCCACGTCAGGCCACGTTTGCCCTCTTGACGATCCTGCGTAGGCGAGGGTTGTCGGTGTTGCGGTTTCGCCAGCGATGTAGCGGCGGATCATGCTGCCCTGCTCGCGGTGGCCGGCGCGGTCGGTGCCGTTAAGGGTGAACTCGCGCAACGCGGTGAACTGCGCCTGCGCCGAGACCGACGAACAGTACGAGGGGTGCCTGTCCTTCTTCGACGTGCGCGGCCTGGTCGCACGGCCGCTCACCGTGGAGGTCGAGCACACCGGCCTGGACGGCCAGCAGAAGGTCACCGCCTTCCCGTACGGGCTGGCCCGCCTTGTCGCCCATGAGATCGCCCACCTGCACGGCCGCCTGTACACCAGTCGCATGCGCGAAGGCGTCAAGCCCATCCCGGTCGAGGACTACCGCGGCATCGGCCAGCCCTGGACGCCGCCCGTGAGCACGCCCAATCCCCAGGTCGGAAGGATCGTGCGTGTCTGGCGTCATCGAAGTTGGCAGGAGGGCAAGTGACCGACCTGGGCACTGTCATTTAGATCGGCATCTAATGAGCCCGTCCGAACGACATGCAAAGTGACAGTGTGATCCGAGCCTGGTTCGGAGGGACTCTGTGGCGAGGTGAGGGCATTCCTGCATCACCACCGCTTCTGGCCCGTTTCGACGCCCGGGGGTCAGAAATAGGCACCGTGTATGGCGGCGCCGAGGATGGGGCGGCGAAGGTGTTGTGGGTTAATCATGACGCCGGCGCTTCGGCTGGCGGGTGCCAGTGCCGCCGGGATGGGGTTGTCGAGACGCGTTCCTCGGGGGCGGGCGGCGTCGGCGATTTCGGGGCTCGATGCCGCACAAAGGGCCGGGTTTCGAGGTCGTTCGCGCCGCCGCCTCCGACCGGGCCAAGGCGGGTAGTGGCCTCCTGGCCCGTGCCCTGCGAAGGGGCCGGCCCTGAGGGGACGGCGCGCCCGCGGGGCCGTCCCTTCGCAGGGCGTCAGCGCTGCATGTCGATGATGAGCTTCCCGCGGACACCGCCGGCTTCGAGTCGTTGGTGAGCCTCTGCGATGTCGCTGATCGGGTAGATGGTGTCGATCACAGGGCGGATGCTTCCCGCCTCGGCGGAGGCGGTGAGCTCGGCGATCCGCGCGGGAGAGGGGTTGTTGCTGAAGAGCTTCATGCGCCGGGGTGAGAGGGCGGCCCGCAGTCCCATGGTTGCCATGGAGATCAGGATGCGGTCCTGGTCGAAGGCGAGCGCGACCATGCGGCCATGCTGGGTGAGCCGGGCCCGGTAGGCGCCGAGATCGGTGCCCACGACGTCGAGGATCACATCGAAGTGTCCGAGATTTTGCGGCCGGGTCGTGCGGTAGTCCAGGGCTGCGTCGGCGCCGAGTTCGGTGACCCAGTCGAGATTGCAGGCGCTGGCGAGCGCGGTGACGTGGGCGCCGAGCGCTTTGCCCAGTTGCACGGCGATGCTGCCGACGCCCCCTGTGGCACCGCGGACCAGGAGCCGTTCACCGCTGCTGAGGCCGGCCTTGTCCGTCAGGGCGGTCATGGCGGTGGTGCCCGACGACGGCAGGCTGGCGGCGTCCAGCAGGCTCAGGTTCTTGGGCGCTCGGGCGAGCCGCTGTTCGGGAACGGTGACGTAGTCGGCGATGGCGCCGAAGGCGAAGTGCGGCATCAGCCCCCACACCTCCTCTCCCGCACTCCACGCGTGAACTCCGGAGCCCAGGGCCGCGACGCGGCCGGTGAAGTCGCCTCCCAGGCCGCGGGGGAAGCGGGCTCGGGTGAGGCCGCGCAGTTTGCCGGCGCGGAAGGCGAGTTCCCCGGCGTCCACGCTCGCGGCGCGGACCTCGACGAGCACCTCTCCCGGCCCGGGCTCAGGCGTGGGCACGTCGTTGACGCGCAGCACCTCGGGAGGGCCGAAACGGGTGTATTGGACGCCGCGCATGATCTCTCCTCATCGTTCTGGACATAAGTGGGCTGGCGGCCCAGTTATGAGGTCGGCTACCGCATCCTCGGCGCGGCCCGGGAAGTCTTCGCACGTCAAGGCGCCGGCGCCTCCCTGAAGGAGATCGCGCGTCAAGCCGGGACAGGATCGGCGACACTGCACCGGCTCTTCCCCTCCCGCCGAGCCCTTCTCCAAGCCGTCTTCCACGATCGCGTCGAGGACCTGTGCGCCATGGCAGCACAACGCGCCAAGGACAGCGAGCCAGGTCCCGCGCTCCTCGCCTGGCTGCGCGACCTCAACGCCTACGCGACCGCCAGTCGCGGTCTGGCCGCCTCCCTGCTTCACCACGGCCGGGACGCCGATCTGCTGGAGCAGAACGAGGGCTGCCAGGCAATGATCACCAGTGCGGCGCGCGCACTCCTGCAACGAGCACAACAGACGGGCGCTGTACGTCCTGGCATCCTCGCCGAGGACCTACTCGCGCTCATCAACGCCATCTCACTGGCCACCGAGCACCACGACGACGACGAGCAGGCGAACCGGCTGCTGGACATCGGGATCGGGGGCATCCGCGGCCAGGCTGCACAGAGCCCGCCTTCGCCTGGATCCGAGGGATGAGCTGATCACCTAACGGCCCCGCTCGCAATGGAGCTGCACTGGAGCGGTGTAGGCATCCGGTGCGCGACAGGCCATGTGATCCTCCAGCAGGGGCCGTATCGCCCGCACGGACGGACGCCCGCCAGGTCCACAGCAGCGCCGTTGAACACTTCCAGGTGCATGGCGCGCACCATCTCGCTGCACCCCCGTTGCGGCCCTGATCGCCTAACACGTCTCCAAGGTCACGACGGCACCGTACGCCGGCGCGCGGACATCGCCCAGCGCCGCCCGCACGTCGAGCCCCAGCGACTCAGCGATCGTCCACCGCCAGACGCCGAGGACCAACGCCAACTGTCACCTTCGAGTTCTCACTGTCAAGCCGACTCTCAAGATCCACGCCAAACTCTCAAGTTCAATGGGCCCAGACAGTGCGCCCATGAGCAAAGGCAAGCGTCTGCGCCGGATAGCGGCCAGTGCGGCCGGAGCGGAGCTGACCGAGCGCAAGCTCACCGAGGGATGGGCGGGCGGCCCGCGCGTTCGGGTACGGCAAGCGGTCCCGGCTGACCTGCGCGCCATCGCCGAACTCGCACCGCTGGCCGGCGTACAGCTCGACGACACCCTGGCAGAGGCGGTCCGCGACGGCTCCAGCGGTGCAGGGTTGCGGGCGGGCATCAGCCAAGGGAAGTCTCGCCACTCCTCGGGTGTCAGCCCATGGCGCTGATCCACCAAGGCATCCAGGACGACAAGCATGTAGAGGGCGAAACTGTGGCGGGCCGAGTGGACTGTCGCGTAAGGGGCGTAAACCTTGTGCGGATCCATGCCCAGCCTCACGGGCGGGGTCAGCACCGTCTCGCAGCGCTGGTTGGCGGTGCGGAACACCCCGTTCCACGAATGCGGATGGAAGGGAGGGGTGAGAAACCCTCACCGTGTGAGATCGCCGGGATGGTGACGTACGTGATGGAAGGCGGTCCTGATTTCGGCGACCAGAAGATCTGGCTGTTCCAGACCGGGGAAGTGGCCGCCGCGGTCCAGCTCGTGCCATGACCGGAGGTCGTGGTAGCGGCGCTCGGCCCAGCGCCGGGCGGTCGGCCAAGGCTCGGCCGGGAACAGCGAACAGGCGGTGGGCGCCGTCACCGGTTGTGCGTTCTCTTCTTCGGCGCTGTGTGGTACCCACCGCATGGCCTCCCAGTACCAGCGAGCACTGGAGGCACCGGTCCCGGTCAGCCAGTACAGGGCGATGTTGTCCACTTGTTGCGACACGCTCACCCCGCCGCCGGCCTCCGGCCGGGTATCGGAGTAGGCGGCGAACTTCTCACCGAGCCACGCCGCCAGGCCGGCAGGCGAGTCGAGCAGGGAGTAGCCGAGGGTCTGCGGGCGCGTGCCCATGATCATCCCGAAGCCGTATCCGTCCGCGAGGTGAATGTTACGCCGCTCCAGCATGCGTTGTTCCGCCGGGTCCGGCGAGATCCGGTCGTCCGGCAGGGGAGAGGCGATCGGCATCGTCAGGTGCAGGCCGGCGACGCGCTCGGGCACCAGGCGCGCCAGTTCGGTGCTGACGAACGCGCCCCAGTCTCCGCCGTGCGCGCCGAACCGCTCGTAGCCGAGCACGGTCATCAGCTCGGCCCACGCCCGCGCCGTGCGGGCGGGGTGCCAGCCGCGCTCGCGTGGACGGTCGCTGAACCCGAACCCTGGCAGGGCCGGGGCGACGACGTGGAAGGCGTCACTCGCGGAACCGCCATGGCGGACCGGATCACTGAGCGGCCCGAGGACGTTCTCAAATTCGAGGACGGAGCCCGGCCAGCCGTGGGTCAGCAACAAGGGGAGCGCTGTGGGCTCGGGCGAGCGCACGTGCCAGAACGCGATACGCAGGCCGTCGAGGCGCACGCGGTAATGCGGAATCGTGTTCCACTGCTTTTCCCTGGCCCGCCAGTCGTGCTGTCGCCAGGTGTCCAGCAGCATCCTCAGCTGATCCAACTCGATACCCTGCGTGGCGTCCGGCACTGTTTCTGGCTCGGGAAGCCGGACCCCGTCAAGACGAGCCCGCAGGTCCACCAGGTCGCGGTCAGGAATGTGCATGGGGTAGGGCTCGATCTCGGGCGTTGTCGCCGTGTTTCCAGACATGGACAAAACCCTAGAAACGGGCCACTCCCGGGTCCATGCCTGAGATTGCCGGGAGAGCGGTCAGGAATTGCGATATGCCGAGGGACGGGTGCCGGTGTGCCGCAGGAAGGCCGTCGACAGAGCGCCGGGACTGGCGAAACCGCAGAGCGGCGCGATCTGGGCGACCGCGAGGTCGGTATCCTGCAGCAGGCGTTGCGCCTTCTCGATCCGCAATCGGGTGAGGAACCGGTGGGGCGTTTCTCCTGTGGCTCGGTTGAACACGCGGACGAGGTGATAGACGCTGAGATACACCTCGTCCGCGATGTCGGCCAGAGTGAGCGGTTCGACCAGTCGGTCACGCATGAGGGCGATCGCCGCGCGGACGCGTGCGTCCTCCCGCACTGGCGCCCGTTGACCAGGTAGCCGGGAATGGCGGGTGAGCAGGTGCACGGCCAGAAAGGCGGCCGCGGACTCGGCGTACAGGTCGCCGGTCTCGTCCGCGGAGCCGACGGCGCGGACAGCCTCCTCGATCAGCGGATCGCCGGCGGCCACGGACGCCGCCATGCTCGTGTAGTCCATCGTGCGGCCACCCAACTGCTCCGCGGTCCGTTCGACAGTGCCGCGCGGGATATGGATCTGCACGCTGCGCAACGGGCCGTCCGCGCGATAGCGGCGGAGGGCGGGCCTGTCGGGGACGCCCAGTTGGAGCCGCCCCGGTACCCAGGTGTGACGGCTCCATCGACCACCAATCCGCGTCTCCATCACGGTCCGGCCTGCTACGGGCAGTATCAGGTGCAAGTCCGCCGCGGCCGGCAACTCCATGTTCTCGACCAGCGGGACGTGGTCGAACCGTTGCGCGAGCAAGGACTGCCAGCCGAGGTCCTCCCAGCTGCAGTGCGTCCGCCGAACGTATTGATTCATGTCGAAACCGGCATAGGGCTGGAGATCGAAATTAACGGAGTCGAACACCATGCGACCGAGGCTAACGGCAAATGCCGCAGATCAGGATGCCCGAGCCTCACGCAGCCGGCCGTCTCAACCAACCAGCCCTGCTCCAACGCCTGGTCATAGCGGAGGAATGCGCGGTGACTGGTCAGGTAGCGGACAGCGACCGTGAGGCCGTCGCGTGTCGCGAGTTAACCAGCAGGATCACAGGCCATGTGCGTGCCACTCGTCGCGGCACACGGCTCAAGCAAGCCGCCGGAGGGCGGTTCAGGGGTGTGCTGGTTTCCTGCGTCGGTGTGTGAGGACCCCGCGATGGCAGGAGCAGTGCACGAGGCGGGTCGGGTTGCCGTCCAGTGAGCCGGGCTGCCCGCGGAGCATGATTACCGAAGGTCCGCCAACCACAATCAGGAACGGACTCATCCGTCGAGGAAACGCACCAGCTCCGCAGTGACGAACCGAGGGTTCTCCTCGGCCAGCCAGTGCCCTGCGCGCGGCACGTCCACCGTGCGCACGATCTTGGTCATGTGCGGGGCCACTGTGGCTCGGATCGCGTCGAGCTGCCCCTGGACGGCCTTCCCCCGAACGCCACGTTCTGCGACTCTTATCGGGCGATGGGAAGCCGCTTGGCCCAGTTGGTCGCGGTGCCGAGATCTGCCATGTGAGCCGTGGGACGATCTTGTGGTGATTACGGGTGACTGGGAGGTCCGACCGTGATGCGGCGTCCAGTGACGATGTTCTTCCTGCTGGCCTTCGTTATCACCTGGGCGGTGTGGATCCCCCGGGCGATTGACCCGCACGGTCCTGCGGAAGTCCTTGGCCAGGTGTGGTCCTACGGTCCGGCATTCGCGGCCGTGGGCGTGGCGGCCTTCACCGGCGGCTTGGGCGATCTGGGCCGCAGGCTGATCCGCTGGCGAGTCGGTCTCTTTTGGTACGCCGTCGCGTTGCTCGGCCCTGTTGTGGTGTCTCTCGTCATCGCGGGCGTGAACGTCCTGCTGGGCGGGAAGTGGGCCTTGGCCTGGGAGTCTCCCGGCGGACTGCTGGCCCTCTTCGCCGCGCTCGCGCTCACCGACGGGCTGGGCGAGGAGACCGGCTGGCGCGGTTTCGCCCTGCCCCGGATGCTCACCCGAATGAGTCCGCTGACCGCGAGCTTGACCCTCGGCCTGGTCTGGGCGGCCTGGCACCTGCCGCTCTTCTGGACCGGCAGGCCGGGCTGGTCGGCGACGGCAAGCTGGGGTAGCACCCGCGCGTGCAGGTCGTGCTCGCGGCGGCCCGGACGTCGGCGAGGCTGGTCATGGCCGGTAGCCGTGCGGTGCGACCCGTAGCCCGGGGCTACCTCAGCCGGCCGGGTCGGCTCTGGTCACGGCCGTCTTTGCGTCCAGCTCCCAGCCTTTCGCGTACGCCGCGGCGAACTCTTCCCCGCCCAGCGCGGCCTGACCCCGGTGGGTGAGCTCGCGGACCTGCGGATCGGTGTGGTCGTGCGCGCCCCGCAGCCGGGCGGCGGCCCCGAGCAGCACGGCCGACTCGTGCTGGCGCCCGCGCGTTTCGGCGAGCGCGGCCGCGTTCACCGTCACCAGCGACAGAATTGGCAGTTCCCGGGTTGCCAGCGCGGCCGCGTACGCCTCCCCCAGCGCCTTGCTGGCGCCGGGCAGGTCGCCCAGCGCCAAGCAGAGCGCGGCCCGTGCGCTGCGGACCAGCGTCCGGGCGTGGTCGGCGGGGAACGCGGTGCCGCCGCGCAGACCCCGTTCGGCGTCGGCGAGCAGGCTGGCCGCCCTGTCCAGGTCGCCTAGCCGCACCCGGACGTCGGCCTCCCGCGCGTCGACCAGGACCAGCATCTCCGCCGAGGACGCGTGCAGCGCCCGCTCCCGGGCGGAGTCGATCATCGCCATCGCCCGGTCGGTGTCGCCGCGCCGGATGTGCACGTCGATCCAGCGCAGGTCGCTGTAGAGCTGGTCGCCGAGGCTGAGCGAGCCGAACCCGCCGGCCAGCGTCCGGGCCTCGCGCAGGTCGGCCAGCGCGCCGTCGAGGTCGTCGTATCGCCGCAGCCGGGCGCGCATCGGCAGCGTGGCGGCCTGGCCCCAGCGGTCGCCGACCTGCCGGAAGCAGGCCAGGGCCGCCTTCACGTGGACACGCATCCGGTCGAGCGCGCCCGCGTTCTCGGCGATCTCGGTCAGGAACACGTGGGCTAGCCCGGACAGCCACACGTCGTCGCCGTCGGCCAGGCGCTGGAAGCTCGCGAGCGCGGCCTCCTCTTCCTGCAGGAAGAGCAGGATCGGGCCGAACACGCGGTAGTGGTTCGGCAGCTTCGGATGCGCGAAGAGCCGGTCGGCCAGCTCGCGCATCTCCGCCCGGTCATCCGCGGCTTCCCCGGCGGTGATCCCCGACAGGATGTCCGCCCGGTTGAGCAGGTAGGCGGCTCGGGCGCAGTCGCGCTCGGGCGTCGGCCCGCCGCCGGGCAGCGCCAGGGCCTCGCCCAGCCAGTAGGCGGCGTCGGAGTGGCGGCCGGACATCTGCCAGTACCAGGTCAGGGTCAGGGCGAGGGTGGTCGCGCCGGGGGAGTCGTGGGTGGCGCACAGGTGGCGCAGGGCAGCGAGGGTGTTGTCGTACTCGGCGCTGATGACCTTCATGGCTGTCAGCTGGCCAGGCCCGCGTAGTTGAGGGTCGTGGCGGGCCATCAGCTCGGTGAAGTGGGCGGCTGCCAGGTCGCGGGCCGTGCGGAGGTCGCCGGTGTCGGTCAGGCGGGCGGTGCCGTACTCGCGGATGGTTTCGAGCATGCGGTAGCGGCCGGTGCCGGGCGCGAGCTGCAGCAGTGACCGGTCGACGAGGGTGGCGAGCAGTTCGGGGATTTCGGCGGTGGGCACGGTGGTGCCGGCGCGGACGGTGGTGGCTGAGGCGGATGTGACGCCGCCGGGCAGGACGGAGATCCGTTCCGCGACGATGCGTTCGTGCTCGCTCAGCAGCTCCCAGCTCCAGGCGATGACCGCGCGCAGGGTGCGGTGCCGAGGTGGTGCCGTGCGGCTGCCGGTGGTGAGCAGCCGGAACCGGTCGGACAGCCCGTCGGCCAGGTCGGGCAGTGACAGCGTCCGCAACCGGGCGGCGGCCAGCTCGAGGGCCAGCGGCATACCGTCCAGGCCGCGCACCACGCGCACGATGTCAGGCAGCGTGATCTCGTCGACGTCGAACCCGGGTCGCACGGCGGCGGCCCGCTCGGTGAACAGGCGCACCGAGGCCGCCCGCCGGGCCTGTTCGACGCTGTCGTCCGGGTCGGGCAGCGCGAGCGGGGCCAGCGGCACGAGCGCCTCGCCGTCGACCGCGAGGGGCTCGCGGCTGGTGGCGAGCACGCGCAGCCCGGGGCTACGGGGCAGCAGCGCCGCGACCAGGTGGGCCACGGCGTCGATCAGGTGCTCGCAGTTGTCGACCAGCAGCAGGCTCTCCCGGCCGCCGAGCTCGCCGACGAGGACGTCCAGCTCGTCACCATCGACGCGCTTGCGGGCGTCGAGCATCGCGCCGCCGCGCAGCCCGATCCCGGCGAGAACGGCCGTGGCGATCTTCGCTGGTTCGGTGACGGGGGCGAGGTCGATGAGCCAGGCGCCGTCGCGGTATTCGGGGCGGTGGCGGCGAGCGGCCTCCAGCGCGAGCCGGGTCTTCCCGGCGCCGCCGGGGCCGAGGACGGTGACCAGGCGCGTGGTGGTGAGCAGGGTGCCGATGCGGCTGAGGTCGTCGTCGCGGCCGATGAAGCTGGTCAGCGGCGCGGGCAGGTTGGTCGGCCGGATCTGGTCTGGACTCCTGGCCGGAGCGCCTCCAGCCGAGGCGCCCGGCACCGGGATAGGTTGGTCGGGGCGCAGCAGGCGCAGATGGCGTTCCCGCAGGGCGGTGCCCGGGTCGGCGCCAAGGACATCAGCCAGGGTCTGGCGGACCCGCTCGTAGACGGCCAGCGCCTCGGCCTGACGCCCCTGAACGGCGAGCGCGTCCACCAGCAGCGCGGCCGCCCGCTCGTGGACCGGCTGCTCGGCCAGCAACCCGGTCAGCCGGGCAGCGGCCGCCTCGGCCCGCCCCAGCGACAACTCGGCGTCGGCGAGGTCGGCGACAGCCTCGATCGACACCTGTGCCAACCGTGTCGCGACCGTGGGCGCGACCGCGGCGATGACCGCGGGCTCGGCGCCAGGATCATCGCCCCACAACGCCACGGCCTCGGCGAGCGCGGCGACCGCGGCCTCCGCATCACCTGCCCGCAGCCTCTCCCGACCGGCAGCGGTGAGCCGCTCGAAGCGCAGCGCGTCAACGTCGGCTGCGTCCACCGCCAGCCGGTAGCCCCCCGCGACCTGCACGACCACGCCACGGGCCGCGCCGGTCGTGGTGAGGGCGCGGCGCAGCCTAGAGACGAGGGTCTGTAGGGCGTGGGCAGGGCCGGATGGCGGCTCCTCGGCCCAGATCGCATCGACCAGCACGCCCGGCTCGACCGCGCGGCCACCGGCGAGCGCCAGCCGGACGAGCAGGCCCTGCAACCGCGCGCCCGCAACGGGCAGGACCGCGTCACCGCGAGACACCTGAAACGCGCCGAGCAGCCTGACGCGAAGCCGTGCATCCCCCTCCATTCCCCGATTTTCGCGCGCTCACCCGCAAGGCCCCAAATCGGGGTGGCCATGTCCGCGCCGCGTGTGCCCTGTGTGTGCCCCGTGTGAGCGACCCGCCTCAGTCTTCACATGCCGAACCACAGGAGGAAACCTTGAACGACATCAAGCAGCGCCGCGGGGCAGGGACGGCGCTCATCGCCAGCGGAGGCATCTTCTTCACCGCCGAGTTCATCGCCGCCGCAGCATGGACGGATCCGCCCTACAGCTACACACACCACTTCATCAGCAACCTCGGGGTTCACGGCCCCACAACGGCGTTTGGGCAGTTCATGTACTCCCCGCTCGCGACGGTGGCGAATACCGGCTTCTTCTTGTTCGGGCTCGCCGCGCTGACCGGCGTCATCATGCTGAGGGGACTGCCGGGCAAGCGGCGCTGGGCGATGGTCGCGACGGCGGTGCTGCTGGCGGTCGGCGGCATGCTGGTGGGACTGTTCCCGGGGTCTAACGACAACGGCACGACCGACTACCACGGGCTGGGCGCTCTCATGGTGTTCATCCCCGGCAACGTGCTTTCCATACTGATCGGCAGGGCGCATCAGCTCCTAAGCATCTCCCCCAGACTGAGCCGGGCCCTGGTGGTGTTCGGGATACTCGGCTTGGTCTCGCTGGTGGCCTTCGGGACCGTCCTCGTCTCGGATGCCGGCGTCCTCATCGGCCTCTTCGAACGCGGAATCATCTACCCGTACCTGATCGGCTTCATCATCGTGGGAGCAGCACTACGGAAGCGCCGTGCGTAGGAACTCAGCGGTGCCGAAGCCAGAGGGAGCGGCGGCGGGTGACTGAGTAGGTCACCGCGACCGGGGCGGCGGCCCGTACAGTCGTCGATGCGTGTCCGGTTTGTGCTCGATCTTCGTTATCAGAACCTCTCGCAAAACCTTCCTCGCAGAACGTGGCTCGCGGTAGGTTCTGCGACATGAGCGATCTTGCCGACCCAGCCCCTCCGTGGCCAGCGTGTACCGCATCCTCACCGAGGGCATCCGTAGCGATGAGCCCCAAAGTAACTTTCAGTAACCGAAGTGACTGTTAGTCGCACGGACCCGAGCGGAGGGCCTCCACCCCTGCGGTGATGTACCGGATAACGAGCCGGGTGATCAATCGTTGAGTTGTGCTGGCGCGGTGGTCGCTCGGTTGGGCAGGAGGCCAGGGATGTCGATCTGACAGAGACCGCGCGGGCGCGCTAGTCGCAGATCTCGACGCGCACCCGGCGGAAGCCGCGACCCTTGCTCTCCACCTTCGCCACCCGAAGTCGGCCGATCTGCTTCGTGGAGGCGACGTGTGTTCCGCCGTCCGCCTGGGTGTCCAGACCGGCGATGTCCACGATTCGCACATCGGTGACCGTATCCGGGATTAGGTTCGTTGCGGTCCGGATGATGTCCGGAATGGCGAACGCCTCACTGCGGGGGAGAACCCGCACGTCAATGCGCCTGTCCGCCCGAATCTCCGCATTACATGCGTCCTCAACGGCCTGCTTGAAGCCGGGGGGAACCTCGGGCAGGTTGAAGTCCATCCGAGCGATTCCAACAGTCTGCAGTTCGGGAGACATGGATTCGTCCATGTTGCCGCCCGTGACCAGGCAGCCGTAGTCCCTGAACACCACCCCGCACAACACGTGCAGGCCGGAGTGCGTACGCATCAGGGCCGAGCGGCGCGCGTCGGCCACCGCCCCCGTCACCACGGTGCCCACGGGCGGGATCGGGTCGCCCTCTGCCGGGATCAGGGAGAGATCGTCCCCCTTGCGCACCCCGACGACGCGCGTCTCCACGCCCTGCCAGATCAGCACGCCGTGGTCGGCCGGCTGGCCGCCGCCCCCCGGATAGAACGCCGACTTGCTGAGCACGATCCCCTCGGGGGTCGCGTCCAGCACGACGGCCTCGAAGTCCCGGAGGTTCTGGTCCGCGAGTTCCAGCCGGTGCGTACGTCCGTGGAGGTCGTAGGTCATGCAGAAAGCCTAGCCATCACCACGGGCCGTATGGGCCGCTGTTGCCCCGGCCCATGCCCTTGACGGCGGGCTTGACGTCGACGATGTAGACGGTGGCGGCGATGACGGCCAGGATCGAGAACAGCCCGAGGCCGATGCCGATGAACTGGACGGTGCCGACGAACAGGAAAGCATTGAGGTAACTCCAGGCACCCGCGCCGGAGAACAGCGTCGCCAGCGCCGTGATGAGCAGCCAGAGCTCCTTCTTCAGCTTGCCTGCCGAGATGAACGCGTTCTTCGGCACCCGCAGCGCGTGTACCAGTGCATAGACCGACATGCCGAAGATGACGGCGGCGAGCACCAGGAAGAGAAGGTTGAAGACACCGTTGATAAGATTCATGTTGTTGGCTCCGCCCAACGCCGTGTGAAATCGGCCCCCAGCCTAATAGGCGGCCCGGTCAACCGGGCACCCCAAAGCGAAAGGCCCGCCTCCACAAGGGGTGCGGGCCTTCCCGTCATATCAGGCCTTCGTCGTGCGAGTGGTGCGAGTGGTGCGGGTCGAGCGGGTCTTCTTGACCGGCTCGGCGACGGGCGGCTGGGCGGCCTCCGACACCTCTTCCAGCTCGAGCGCGGCCTCGCCCGACGCCTTGCTGACGACCTTGCGGCCGCGCGTGGCGAAGTCCTCGTAGACCTCGGTGGCCTTGTGGGTCAGCTGGTCGGCGTACTCGCGGGCCTTCTCAGGCAGGTCCCTGGCGAGGCCCTCGGCCTTGTCGGCGTACGCGCGGGTGCGGTCGGGCAGGTCCCTGGCGAGCTCGTAGCGGCGGGACTGGAGCTTGCGCAGCTGCTCGGGCAGCTCGCGCAGCTTCTCCACGGCGTAGTCGCCGGCGCCGGCGACCGCGTAGAACGGCTTGGACTCGGTGAGCTTCTTGACCTCGGTGGCGAGCGTCATGGGTTAACCTTCCTTGGTTTCCTGGGTGACGTTGCCGTTGCGTGAGGTCGCCGCGTAGGGCTCAAGAGCGGCGAGAAACTCCTCGGGCAGCGGCTCCTCGTCGTCCGGTCCGGAGTCGTGCCGAGGGTGAGCGTTCTGGGAGGTTTGCTCATCCTCGGCCCGCTTCTCCTTGCGGAACGACTCATAAATGTCGATCAGCACCTGGCGTTGCCGCTCGGTGAGATTTGTGTCGGCCCTAATGGCAGTGATCACGTCGCTCGGCGGTTCGCGGTCCTCGATGAGGCCCGCCTGCACGTAGAGCGCCTGCGAGGAGATGCGCAGACCTTTGGCGATCTGGTTGAGGATCTCCGCGCTCGGCTTGCGCAGCCCGCGCTCGATCTGGCTGAGGTACGGATTGGAGACCCCAGCCGCCTCGGCGAGCTGGCGCAGCGAGATCTTCGCCTGCTGCCGCTGCTCGCGGATGTATTCTCCGATCGAGCCGACTTTCGGTAGTGCCATACCTCTAGTCTGCCTCGCGCTGCTTGCAATTGCAAACACAATGATTAACAGGAGCAAGCAGTCAGAGCTGGATAACCCACAGGAAGGGAGCAGCGGTGACC
The DNA here is from genome assembly GCF_052245935.1 of Nonomuraea sp. 3N208. Taxonomy (NCBI): domain Bacteria; kingdom Bacillati; phylum Actinomycetota; class Actinomycetes; order Streptosporangiales; family Streptosporangiaceae; genus Nonomuraea; species Nonomuraea sp. 3N208. The sequence continues at coordinate 21,034 of NZ_JBQQBR010000069.1, forward strand.
AATATCACAGAGAGCGTGATGTACCCGTAACGCACCGGCACGGCCAGCTCGGGACCCGGCTTGACCAGGCGATCCACCCGCGCCATGACGTTGTGCGCGTGCAGGCCCAGCATGCCGTGCGGGGTCGGCATGGCCCCGGCCGTGCCGAACCTGAGCAGCGCCGTGGCCAGCCTGCGCGGCGAGCAGTAGCGCCGGGCGCGGTCGTCGGCGGCCATCTCGATGAGCAGCTCCACCTGCGCCTGCGCGTCGGCCACGACCTTCGACCAGGGCAGCGCCCTGCGCAGCGCGGCGAACGGCAGCAGCACCAGGTCGTGGCGCTCCCGTACGTGCGCGACCTCGTGCGCCAGCACGGCCGCGAGCTCGTCCTGCGACAGCAGCTTGCGCGCGCCTTCACTGACCACGACCTGCGAACGCAGCCCCGGCACACAGTAGGCCGCCGCGCTCGGGTGGTCGAGCACCCGCACCCCTGGCATGGCCGGGTCGTCGTGGGCGATCAACGCGAGCAGCATGCGGTGCCGCCGCCGCGCCCGCAGCGCCTGCACGCCGGCCGTGAGCAGCACCACGACGAGCACGGCGAGCGCGGTGGTGCCCGCGATCATGGCGAGCACGTGCAGCGCGTCCCAAGGGGTGAGCGGCGTCTCGCCGCGCGCGAACGCGACGAGCCCGGGCAACACGCCCAGGCCATAAGGCTGGACCGCGTACGCCAGCATGGCGCCGGTCGTGGCCAGGCCCCAGGCCACGCCCAGGGACTGCCAGAGAATGATGGCCAGCCGGGGCGCGCGTGAGGTCCACCGGGCCGTCGTGAAACGCCAGGAGCCGACCGCGCACGCCGTGGCGAGCGCTGCCAGCGCCGCTGCCGTGATCACTCTTCCTCCAGCTCCGTGAGGGCTCTGCGCAGGATCTCCGCCTCCGGTCCTGACACGGCCTGGGCGAAGCGGGTGAGGGCGGCCGAGCGGTCGCCCGTCAAATCCAACGCTTCCAGCATAAGCTCGGCGATGTATGCGTCACGGCTTTCCGCCGGCTGATATCTCCACGCGCGACCGTCGCGCGTCCGCTGCAGAAACCCTTTGCGAGTGAGGCGATCGAGCACGGTCATGACCGTCGTGGGGGCAAGGTCGCGGTCGGCTATGAGCCTGCCGACCTCGCGGGCCGTCAACGCGGTGTGCTCCGCCCAGAGGATGTCCATGATGCTGCGCTCGAGTTCGCCAAGACCCTTCACGCCCTTCAGGGTAGCTCTACAACCTGTCGAGCTGACATCCGGGATGCTGGTGAGATGGATATCACGCTGGTCCAGGGCGACATCACCGAGCAGCGGCTGGACGCCATCGTCAATGCCGCGAACTCCTCGCTCATGGGCGGCGGGGGCGTGGACGGCGCCATTCATCGCCGCGGCGGCCCGGAGATCCTGGAGGAGTGCAGGAAGCTACGCGACTCCCACTACGGCAAGGGCCTGCCGACGGGTCAGGCGGTGGCGACCACGGCAGGGCGGCTGGCGGCGCGCTGGGTGATCCACACGGTCGGGCCCGTCCACTCCAAGTCGGAGGACCGCTCGGGGCTGCTGGCCTCCTGCTACGTCGCGTCGCTGCGCGTCGCCGACGAGCTCGGGGCCGGGTCGGTGGCCTTTCCCGCGATCTCGACCGGGCTCTACGGCTGGCCCATGGACGACGCGGCGCGGATCGCGCTGGACGCGGTGCGGCAGGCCGACACGTCGGTCGAGGAGGTCAGGTTCGTGCTCTTCGATCGGGCGGCGTACACCGCTTTCGAGTCGCTGCTTTGACGCGGCTCGGGATCTTTTGACGCGGCTCTAGTCGCGGGGATCTACCGCCGACCAGGGGAGCGTCAGCTCGCCGAGCCGCCACCTGGCCGCACCGCCCAGCGGCGGCCGCGTGGGCACCGGCCAGGAGCCGGCCAGCACCTGTACGGCGGCCAGCCACCGCTGCCGCGCCCCATGCACGCCATAAGGCGCGCTGACCGCCCACGCGCGGTCGAAGTCCGTCAGGAACGTATGGATCCGCTCACCAGGGACGTTCCGGTGGATGAGGGTCTTCGGCAGCCGGTCGGCCAGGTCGGAGGGCCGTTCGAAGGCGTCGAACCGGGCCGAGAACGTGATCGTCTCAGGCCCCCGGGACGACAGCCCCACCCACACCGCCCGCCGCCCGTTCTCCGACGACGTCCCCTCGACCAGCACGCCGTACGGGGCCAGCCGGCCGCGCAGCACGTCCCAGTAGTGCCAGGCCTCCGCCTCGGCGTACTGGCGTAGCACGTTGAAGGCCCGGATCAGCACCGGTGGCCGGGACACGGGCAGCTCGAAGCCGCCGAGCCGGAAGCTCAGCCCCTCCCGCTCGTACGGCTTCGCCACCGCCACCCTGGCCGGGTCGATCTCGATCCCCACCACCTCGACCCCGGGCGAGACCCGGCGCAGCCGGGTGAACAGCTCCAGCGTCGTGGCATGCGAGGCCCCGTAGCCCAGGTCCACCACCAGCGGCCGATCGACCGTCCGAAGCCGCCGCCCGTGCGCCGCCGCGATCCACCGATCGCAGCGCCGCAGCCGATTGTGCGCGGTCGTCCCCCTGGTGACGGCGCCTACGGGCTTGCTCACGTGACGCGGTGCACCCTGTGCTGCGCCGCCTGGGCGCGGGGACGGATGACCAGGCGGTCGATGTTCACGTGGGCGGGCCTGGTCACGCACCACGCGATGGCGTCCGCCACATCCTCCGCGCTCAGCGGGTCAGGCACGCCCTGGTACACGCGGGCCGCGGCCGTCTCGTCGCCGCGGAACCTGGTGACCGCGAAGCCCTCGCTCTTCACCATGCCCGGCGCGATCTCCACGACCCGCACCGGCTGCCCGACCAGCTCCAGGCGCAGCGTCTCGGTCATCGACGTCTGGGCATGCTTGGCCGCGCAGTAGCCGCCCCCTCCCTCGTACGACACCAGGCCCGCCGTCGAGGTCAGCATCACCAGCACGCCGTCGCCCGACTCGATGAGCCTGGGCGTCAAGGCCTGGGTCATGCGCAGCGAGCCGAGCACGTTGACGTCGTACATCTGCTGCCAGTCCTCGAGCCGCCCGTCCGCGACCGGCTCCAGGCCGAGCGCGCCGCCGGCGTTGTTGACCAGCACGTCGCAGCGATCGAGCGAGGCCGCCAGCGCATCCACCGACTCCTGCGAGGTCACGTCGAGCGTCACCGGCCTGATCAGCGGCTCTTCCGCGGCCAGCTTGTCCAGCCGCTCGCGCCGCCGCGCGCCCGCCACCACCTCATAGCCCTCGGCGGCGAGCCGGCGTGCCGTCGCCTCACCGATTCCACTGCTCGCCCCGGTCACCACAGCCGTTTTCCGCATGGCCCTCATCCTGCCAGCCCCGCCTCGCTCCCCAGTCGCGCCCTCGGAGCCGGGTGTCTCCGCCTCCCGACCGCGTGCACGCACCCCGCTGTGACCGTCTGTCGGGAATGTCGGAAAAATTTCGATGGTTGTAACGCTCTTGGAGGTGGTGTCGAGTGAGGCGACGACGGGTCAGCCGGGTCGCGACCATCAGCATGCACACATCCCCCCTGGACCAGCCGGGAACGGGCGACGCCGGGGGCATGAACGTGTACATCGTCGAGTCCGCCAAGCTGCTGGCGCAGCTGGGCGTCGAAGTGGAGATCTTCACCAGGGCGACCGCCCGCGACCTGCCACCCGTGGCCGAACTCGCCCCCGGCGTCCTCGTCAGGCACCTGACCGCCGGACCGTACGAGGAGATGGACCGCGCCGACCTGCCCGGGCAGCTGTGCGCGTTCCTGTCGGAGGTGCTGCGCACCGAGGCCATGTACGACCCGGGCCGCTACGACGTCATCCACTCCCACTACTGGCTGTCCGGCCAGGTCGGCTGGCTGGCCAAGGAACGCTGGGGCGTGCCGCTCGTGCACACCATGCACACCATGGCCAAGGTCAAGAACCTCCTGCTCGCCGCCGGCGACAAGCCGGAGCCGCAGGCCCGCGTGGTCGGCGAGGAACAGGTCGTGGAGATCGCCGACCGCCTCGTGGCCAACACCGCCGACGAGGCCGGCGAGCTCATCGACCTGTACGGCGCCGCCGAGGACCGCGTCGCCGTCGTCAACCCCGGCGTCAACCTCACCGTCTTCAGGCCCGGCTCCCAAGCCGCCGCCAGGGACCGGCTCGGCCTGCCGCTGGGCGCGCACGTGCTGCTGTTCGTGGGCCGCATCCAGCCCCTCAAGGCCCCCGACGTGCTGCTGCGCGCCGCCTCCAGAATGCTCATCGAGGACCCGTCGCTGCGTGAACGCCTGGTGATCGCCTGTGTGGGCGGCCCGTCAGGCAACGGTCTGGCCCGGCCGTCCATCCTCACCGAGCTGGCCGTCGAGCTGGGCATCTCCGACGTCGTACGCCTCGTGCCCCCTGCCGCTCAGCACGAGCTGGCCGACTGGTACCGGGCGGCCTCCGTCACCGTCGTCCCCTCCTACAGCGAGTCGTTCGGCCTCGTCGCCCTGGAGTCCCAGGCGTGCGGCACACCCGTGGCCGCGGCCGCCGTCGGCGGCCTGCGCACCGCCGTGCGAGACGGCGTCTCGGGCCTGCTCGTGGACGGCCACGACCCGGCCGAATGGGCTCAGGCGCTCCGCAGCGTCATCACCACGCCGCAGTGGCGCCACCAGCTCTCGCAGGGCGCCCGCACCCACGCGGCCGCCTTCGGCTGGCAGGCCACCGCCTCACGGCTGGTGGAGGTCTACGCGGGCGCCATCGCTAACCTGCACAAGACGCCCGTGGCAGTGAATCTGTAGCCTGCATTTCTATGCGCGATCTCGTCGAAGCCGCGCTCAAGGCCGCGGAGGTCTCCTATGAGGAGCCGCGGCCAGGGGCGTTCCTCGTCAAACTCCCTGGCCAGCACAAGCTCGCCACCATGACCTGGCTGATCGTGGGGGAGCGGGTGCTCCACGTCGAGGCGTTCTTCTGTCGCCAGCCCGACGAGAACCACGCCGAGTTCTACCGCTGGCTGCTGGAGAAGAACGGCTCCATGTACGGGGTGCACTTCTCCCTCGACCCCGTCGGGGACGTGTATCTCGTGGGCCGGGTGCCGCTGTCCGCCGTCACCGGGGAGGAGGTGGACCGGCTGCTCGGCTGCGTGCTGACGTACTCGGACGACTGGTTCGACCGGGCGCTGGAGCTGGGGTTCGCCTCCTCGATCAGGCGGGAGTGGGCGTGGCGGGCCAAGCGGGGGGAGTCGCTGGCCAACCTCCAGGCGTTCGCCCGATTCGCCGACCCTGACCGCTGAATCCGTACTATTGGCCCCATGGCGACTTTGGTGCTGCTACGGCACGGCGAGAGTGACTGGAACGCTAAGGGGCTGTTCACCGGTTGGGTGGACGTGAGCCTCTCGGCCAAGGGCGAGGACGAGGCCCGCCGCGGAGGCAAGCTCCTCCAGGACGCGGGGCTGCGTCCGGACATCGTCCACACCAGCCTCCTGACCAGGGCGATCCAGACGGCTCAGCTGGCGCAGGCGGAGGCCGACCTGCTCTGGCTGCCGGTCAAGCGCAGCTGGCGGCTCAACGAGCGCCACTACGGGGCGCTGCAGGGCAAGAACAAGGCGCAGACCCGGGAGGAGTTCGGGGACGAGCAGTTCATGTTGTGGCGCCGCTCGTACGACGTGCCACCGCCTCCGATCGCCGACGACGACGAATACTCCCAGGCCAGCGACCCCCGCTACGCCCTCCTGCCGCCGGAGCTCATGCCGCGGACGGAGTGCCTGAAGGACGTCGTCGACCGCATGATGCCGTACTGGTACGACGAGATCGTGCCGGACCTGGCGGCCGGACGGACCGTCCTGGTGGCGGCGCACGGCAACTCGCTGCGGGCCCTGGTGAAGCACCTGGACGACATCAGCGACGAGGACATCGCCGGGCTCAACATCCCGACCGGGATCCCGCTGGTCTACGAGCTGGACGCCGAGTTCAGGCCGCGGCAGCGCGGCGGCCAATACCTGGACCCGGATGCCGCCAAGGCCGCGATCGAGGCCGTCGCCAACCAGGGTCGTTGAAGGTAGCGGCACTCCAGTCCTCTTTGGCCTGCCACGCGGGCGGCGGCCTCGCGGAGGCTCTTGACCAGTGCGCACTGGAGGGCGTCGAGTTACTCGTCCTCCCGGAGTGCTACTTCGGCGGCATGCCCGCCGGTCGGGCCGCCGCCGAGGCCGTGGCCATGGCGGCGACGGAGCTGATCCCGGCGTTACGTGCCGCCGCTCCGGGCCTGACCGTCGTCGCGGGCTTCACTGAGCGCGCCGGCGACGGGCGGCTGCACAGCTCGGCGGCGGTCGTCAGCGACGGCCGCCTGCTCGGTGTCACGCGCAAGCTGTTCCCCAGGGAGGCGGCCTTTGACCCGGGCGCGGACCTGCCGCTCCATCACCACGCCGACACCGCGTTCGGCGTGGTGATCTGCTACGACTGCAACTTCATCGAACCGTCGCGCCTGCTGGCGCTGGCGGGCGCCCGCATCTTGGCCTGCCCGCTCAACAACGACCTGCACGCGGACGTCGCCCGCCGCTGGCGGGTCAGGTCCCGCTCGAACCTCATCGCCCGGGCCGTGGAGAACGACTGCTGGATGATCGCGGCCGACGTCACTGAATCGGCCGGGGCGCGGGAGGGCATCGGCGCGACCACGATCGTCGCCCCCGACGGCCGGATCGTCAGCGAGGCGCCCGCCGGCGAACCTGCCCTGCTCGTCGCCGACATCCAGCCGACGGGCCCGTCGCTGCTGGAGCAATGGGACGCCGCTCAGAACCCCGCGTTCTACAGCAGATGGCTGAGCAGCGTCACGGGCCGCTCGTCCGCGGGGCCGTAGGACTCAGCCCGCCAGCGCCTTACGCAGAACGTCCGCGCACTCCACCGGCCGCCCGATGAACCCGCCGTGGTCGCCCGGGAACTCGACAGGCTGCGTGCCGAGCAACTCGGCCAGCGCAACAGACGTCCGGTACGTGACCAGATTGCCCGACTCGACCCCCACACCGACCAGGACCCGCGCCGGGCCTGCCGTCAGCGCCGCGACGTTGGGCACGAAGCGGGCGGTGCCGCGCAGCTCGTGCAGGAAGAAGTGGGCGCTGTTGGCCAGATCCTGCGGCGTCGGCTCCTGCGGCCCCTCGGGCGCCCCCTCGGCCTCCAGGTCGAAGCCTGCGGTGATCATGAACTTCATCCAGGCCGCCCCCACACCCTCCCGCTGGTAGGTCTCGATGATGTCCTCGGTTCCGGCCCCCCGTTCGGCGGCGTCGGGAAGCAGCTCGAGGACGGGAGGCTCGTGCGCGAGCAGCGTCCGCACCCGCTGCGGATGCCGCTCGACCAGCGCGAGCCCGGTCACCGCGCCGCCGCTGCTGCCGAACACGTCGGCGGTCTCCGCCCCGAGCGCGTCCATGATCGCGACGACGTCGTCGGCCCGCAGCTCGGGCGTGGAGTCCTGCTCGGGGTCGTCGAGCGTGCTGCCGGAGATGCCCCGCGGGTCGAGGGTGACCACGGTGTGGTCGCCCGCGAGCGCGTCGGCGAACGGCGCGAACGCAGCGGCGTCCATCGGCGATCCGATGACGAAGAGCAGCGGGCCCGTGCCGCGGACCTCGTAGTACAGATGCGCGCCGGGTACATCGACGGTGTGAGTGGTGGCCATGCCGGTTGTCCTTCCCTTTGGGTCGTCGAGGGTAGGACTCCCGGCGCCGCCCGAAATCGTCGCGGCCCGAAGAAATCAGCCCGAAGAAATCAGCCTGGCCGGGTGCCGGTCACCAGATAGACGACGTCCTCCGCGACTCGTACCGCGTGGTCGGCGTAACGCTCGTAGTAGCGCCCGATCAGCGTGATGTCGATGGCCGGCTCCACCCCGTGCTGCCAGTCCTTCGACAACAGCAGCCGGAACAGCTTGCTGTGCAGCCGGTCCATCGCGTCGTCGTCCTGCGGCAGCTCCAGCGCCGACTCGACGTCGCGAGAGGCCACGCAGCTGCCGGCCTTGGTGACGATGTTCTCGGCGATCTGGCCCATTTCCAGGATCGTGGAGCGCATCTCCGGGGGGATCGCCGAGTCGGGGTGGCGCAGCCGGGCCACCTTGGCGACGTGTACGGCCAGGTCGCCCATGCGCTCCAGGTCGGTGCCCATGCGCAGCGCCGTGATCATCGTGCGCAGGTCGATCGCGACCGGTTGCTGCCTGGCCATGAGATCGAAGATCGTCGACTCGATCTCCGCGAACAGCGTGTTCACCTCGTCGTCACGGGAAATGACGTTCTCGGCGAGCGCGAGGTCGGGGTCGAGGAGCGCCGTGGTGGCGCGGGAGATGGCCGACCGGACGAGCCTGGTCATCTCGACCAGCTTGTCGGTCAGGCCGTCGAGTTCTTCGTGATAGACGTCGCGCATGTGGCAACCGTATGTGTCGCTCGATGAACGAACCCCTACAGCCAAATGAACTTTCCAGGAAAGGGATGTTCATCCCCTGATGAGGGGGTCTGTCCCTGGGGAAAGGCCGCCTACCATCGGAGACATGAGTGAGTTGGCCATGAGCTTCGTAGCCCTGGCCGGGTTCGTCGTGGGCGCCCTGGCGGTCCTGTTCTACCGAAACCAGATCGAGGCTCCGAGCCGCACCACCGACACCGACAGCGTGGAGACCGGCGCGGCGCTGCCGCAGGGCGTGGCCTCCGTGCTCGCGGTGCTCCCCTCGTCCGCCGTGGTGCTCGACGCGCACGACCGCGTGTTGCGCGCCAGCTCGGCGGCGCGAGCGTTCGGCCTGGTCAAGGGCGATCGGTTGATGGCCGCCGAACTTCTCGCGCTGGCCCGCCAGGTACGCCGCGACGGCGAGATCCGGGAGAGCGAGATCGACGTCGCCGGCCACAAATTCGGCCAGGAAACCACCAACTTCGCGGTACGCGTGGCGCCACTCGGCACCTACGGCCAGGTTCTGGTGCTCGCCGAGGACCAGACCGAGCGGCGCCGAGTCGAGGCGGTGCGCCGCGACTTCGTCGCCAACGTCAGCCACGAGCTGAAGACCCCGGTCGGCGCGCTGAGCCTGCTGGCCGAGACCATCCAGGACGCCGCCGACGACCCCGAGGCGGTCACCCGCTTCGCCGGGCGCATGCAACACGAGGCGGCCCGGCTCACCTACCTCGTCCAGGACCTGATCACGCTCAGCAGGATCCAGGGCGCCGAGCCCATCCCCACCCCGGGGCAGGTGTCGATCGACGAGGCCGTGCACGATGCCATCGACCACTGCAACACCAAGGCGGTGGCCAAGGACATCACGCTCGTCTCCGGCGGCACCGAGGGCCTGCGCATCTGGGGCGACGACGAGCTGCTCGTCACCGCGCTGCGCAACCTCATCGACAACGCCGTCGCCTACAGCCCGGAGCACACGAGGGTCGTGGTCAGCGTCCGCCCCGCGAACGAGTCCGTGGAGATCAGCGTCAGCGATCAGGGCATCGGCATCCCCGAGGAGGCGCTGGAGCGCATCTTCGAGCGTTTCTTCCGCGTCGACGCGGCCAGATCCCGGGCCACCGGCGGCACGGGGCTTGGCCTCGCTATCGTCAAGCACGTCGCCGCGGCGCACGCCGGCGAGGTGTCCGTATGGAGCAAGGAAGGGTCCGGCTCCACCTTCACGCTCCGCCTGCCCGCCTTCGGCGGCACGGCGGTGGCCGTACCACCCTCGATTCCCCTGGAGACAGCCAAATGACCCGAGTACTCGTCGTCGAAGATGAGGAGTCCTTCTCCGACGCCCTGTCCTACATGCTGCGCAAGGAGGGCTTCGAGGTGTCGGTCGCGGCGACCGGGCCCGAGGCGCTCGACACGTTCGACCGTAACGGCGCGGATCTGGTGCTGCTCGACCTGATGCTGCCGGGTTTGCCCGGTACGGAGGTGTGCCGTTCCCTCCGGCAGCGCTCCAAGGTGCCGGTCATCATGCTGACGGCCAAGGACAGCGAGATCGACAAGGTCGTGGGCCTCGAGCTGGGCGCCGACGATTACGTGACCAAGCCGTTCTCCTCGCGCGAGCTGGTCGCCCGCATCCGCGCCGTGTTGCGCCGCCAGGGCGACGCGCCGGAGGAGCTGGAGACGGCGGTGCTGGCCGTCGGCCCCGTCCGCATGGACGTCGACCGGCACGTCGTGGCCGTGCGTGGGGAGCAGGTGCAGTTGCCGCTGAAGGAGTTCGAGCTGCTGGAGGTCCTGCTGCGCAACGCCGGCCGGGTGCTCACCCGCGGCCAGCTCATCGACCGCGTCTGGGGCGCCGATTACGTGGGCGACACCAAGACGCTGGACGTCCACGTCAAGCGCCTGCGCGCGAAGATCGAGTCCGACCCGTCCAACCCGCGCTGCATCCTGACCGTGCGCGGCCTGGGCTACAAGTTCGACGCGATCGAGGAGTGATCAAACCCTTGTTCCGGTACGCGTTCGCCGTACCGGAACAAGGGTTTTTTCATGTTTAGTGAGATTCTTCCGCGTGTGCCGACGGCGTCGGGGTAGGCGTGGGGGCCGCGGTGGCACCCGGGGCCGGGGGGTAGGCCGCGAATTCGCGGCTGCGCGTGACCACAGGCACGTGCATGGACACCGTCCCGGCGTTGGCGAACTGGAGGTCCAGCTTGATGCTCTCGCCGCCTCTGAGGCTCTTGGGGATCCCTTCGAGCATGAGCTGCGGGCTCGGCTTGCCGGTGTTCACGAGCTGGTTGCTCGGCAGCTGGATCGGGGCCGTGACCTTCACCGTGCCCAGGCTCCCGGCGGAGACGGCCTGCAGGGTGTCGGGGGTGCCGGACGTGTTGAGGATATTCAGGTAGATCGGGGCGGAGCCGCGCCAGGGAAGCTGGGCGCCCGCGTCCGGGCCGAGGATGAATGCCTGCGGGATCTGAATGCCGCTAGAGCCGTAAGCGCCCTTCTCGATCAAGGCTTGGGCCTCGTTGGGGGCGTAGGGCGCGTTGGTGGTGGCGTTGAATCCAGCCCCGCAGCCGGCGAGTGCGGGCGCTGCCAAGAACGCGGCGGCTATGACAATCCAGCGACGGCTGGTCACGGGCGGGTTCTCCTTGGTCTTGCGCGTGCGTGTAGGGCAGCGCCCACCATATCCACCAGAATCCATGGTCATATCCACACCCCCGCAGGTCATTCGCTATGTCCGCAATGGAGATTCATAGACTTGACCGTTTGTCAAGCCCCAATACGCGGCTTTGACCTGCAGTTATGGGGATTTCACTGTTCCGGGAGGCTGTGGATGCGTGGTACTCTTGGGTACAGCGGAAGGGGTACTTGTCACATGACTTTCCAGGTCGGCGACACTGTCGTCTACCCCCACCATGGGGCTGCTCGGATCGAAGCAATCACCAAGCGATCCATCAAGGGTGAGGAAAAGACCTACTTGGTGCTCAAGGTCGACAAGGGCGACCTTACCGTCCAGGTGCCAGCTGAAAACGCAGAACTCGTCGGTGTGCGCGATGTTGTCGGCCAGGAAGGCCTAGAGCGGGTTTTCGACGTCCTCAGGATGCCGCACACGGAAGAGCCGACCAACTGGTCTCGTCGATACAAGGCCAATCTGGAGAAGCTCGCGTCGGGTGATGTGAACAAGGTCGCCGAGGTGGTTCGGGACCTGTGGCGGAGGGACCGCGAGCGCGGTCTGTCCGCGGGTGAGAAGCGCATGCTCGCCAAGGCGCGGCAGATCCTGGTCAGTGAGCTTGCCCTGGCCGAGAAGACCAATGAGGACAAGGCCGAGGCCTTGCTTGACGAGGTTCTCAACTCCTGAGCGCGAATCTTCCACGGGTGGGCGTCGGAGTCGACGTCCACCCGTTCAGTTCAGGCGCTTCGGAGCGAGAGCTCAACCTCGCCGGCCTGCACTGGCCGGGTGAGATCGGGCTGGACGGCCATTCCGACGGCGACGCCGCCGCGCACGCCGCGTGCGATGCGCTGCTGTCCGCGGCCGGGCTGGGCGATCTCGGCCTGCTGTTCGGCACCGCCGACCCGCGCTGGGCCGGCGCCTCGGGTGCTGAGCTGCTCGAGGAGACCGCCCGTCACGTGCGTGCCGCGGGCTACGAGATCGGCAACGTGGCCATCCAAGTGATCGGTAACCGGCCCAAGCTGGCGCCGCGCCGTACGGAGGCCGAGAAGGCACTCAGCGCCGCCGTGGGGGCGCCTGTGAGCGTCTCCGCCACCACCACCGACGGGCTCGGGCTGACCGGGCGCGGAGAGGGCATCGCGGCCATCGCGACCGCGTTGGTAGTCAACCTTTCCGCATAGCCGGGCGTCCTCATGGTGGGATACGTGAGGGTGTCCTGGCGGGTCGTCGCCTAGCCCGCCCAATGCGGAGGCGGCGGTTCGTCACTGGCGCGGTACGGACCGCCGCCTTCCCCTTTGGGTTGTTTGTCCTGTTAGGCGGGTAGGTCTTCCCACGACATGTGAACGTCTTCGGGGGGAGCAACACATGATCGGCGCGATTGTCTCCGCACTAGTCATCGGCGCCATCGTCGGTGCGCTGGCCCGGCTGATAGTGCCCGGCAAGCAAAGCATGTCGATCGGCCTGACCTTGATCGTCGGCATCGTGGCCGCGCTGATCGGCACGCTGATAGCGCACGCCTTCGGCTGGGCCGACACGCGCGGGATCGACTGGATCGAGCACATACTCCAGCTCGCGCTGGCGGTCGTAGGTGTGCTCCTCGTGACCAGAATGGGCATGGGGCGCGCCGGACGAACCCGTGGAACACCCACCTAACCTGCCCTTACGCAAAGACGGCGCATAATCGCCGTAGATCGGGTAGCGCATCCCCGTGGGAGTGAACCGCTCACTCTCACGGGGAGGTTTCATGTCATGACAATCCAGTCCATCCTTGGCGCCATTGTGATTGGCGCCGTGATTGGCGCAATCGGTCGCCTGCTGCTTCCCGGCAGGCAGGCCATCGGGTGGATCCTCACCATCGTCGTCGGCATCGTGGCCGCCCTCCTGGGCACGCTGCTCGCACAGGTGCTGGGCGTGGAGACGACGCCGGGCATCGACTGGATCGAACTGGTGATGCAGGTGGTGCTGGCGATTGTCGGCGTCGGCCTGGTCGCCGGGCTCCGGCGGGGGACCAGCGTGTAGGCGAGATACATCGGCCCGCCCGGGAGCATTGGCTTCCGGGCGGGCCTTCTGGGATCGGGCCGCTCGACGGCGCCGCGTCAGTCCTCTGGCGGGCGTGGGCTGCTGCGTAGGCGCCCGGAAGGCGCCGGGGTGTCGTCGTGGATCACCGGGTGCGGCGCGGTGTCCTCTAACCCCTCCTCGCGCTGTTCCACGACATCGACGTCGGCGCCGCCGACCGCTTGGCGATCGTCGGCTTGGCCCGCCGTCGTCCGGGGCTCGTCGGCGTCGGCGACCTCTGGGCCGTGAACCGGGTCGGGGACTTCCCCGTCCTCCTCGAAGACGGGGTGCGGCTGGGTGTCGGCATCCCTATCCCTGTCGTCCCTGTCGCCCCTGTCGTCAGGGCGCGGGTGAACGAGGACGTCGGCCGGCTTGACCCGGTCACCCCAGCGGACAGGGCGTGTCTCAGACTCTGGCGCGGGCTTCTCGTCCTCCTCCTGGACGGGCTCAGCGGCCGCCCAGGCGTGCTCCTGGTCCTGAACCGGCTCGTGAGCCTGGTCCTGAACCGGCTTGTGAGCTTGCTCCTGGGCGGGCTCGTGAGCCTGCTCCTGGATGGGCTCGTGAGCATGCTCCCGGGCGGGCCATTCGGTGACCCGCGCCGAAACGGGCGGCCGATCCTCAGCCGAGACCGAGGGGCGTTCCTGGGCGGGCACCGGCGGGGTCTCCGGGGCGGCGGTAGGGCCGACGAGCGGCGTGGGCTCGATCACGGGCGCGGGGGCCTCGGCGACCAGCGGGGGCGGCGTCTCGGCCGGCCGCCCGCGGTGGAAGGGCACGATGTCCGGTTCGCCCGTGCCATCGTCCCCCTCCTCTTCCTCGGCGCCCCGATGCGCCTGCACGTGCTTGATCATCAATAGCCACAACCACAGGGCCACGGCCAGCATGACCCAGGGCGCCAGGGCCACGCCCACGGAGGCCTGCCGCACGTCGAAAACGAACCGCACCGCCGGGGCGACGTTCGCCGCCGCCGCGGCCACGATGAGCAGGACCAGCACGGTCGCCGCCTGCACCCGTACCAGCAGCCGGGCCGAGCGCAGCAGCAAGATGCCGATCAGCGCGACCACGAGGAGCGCGTCGAACGCGGCCGGATAGAGGAAGGCCAGATCCGGCCTGGCCTCGCCGGTGACGGCGAGTGAACGAAGGTCGTCGAAGGAGAGCGCGCAGGCGGCCCCGGTCAGGGCGGCGACCGCGAGCCCGGCCAGGGCGATGCCCAGGCGACGGAGCGTAGAGGGGGGAGTCACGTCCATGGCGGTTTCGAGCCTACAGAAGAATGGGGATCAAGACCGATCTAGGGAGAGACATGGCCCAGCTGCCGGAAGAAGCACGCAAACTCCTGGACGCTCCGAACTACGCGACGGTGACAAGCATCAACCCCGACGGCGGGCCGCAGTCGACGGTCGTGTGGGTGCGTACGGACGGCGACGACGTGATCTTCTCGACCGCCAGAGGACGCAGGAAGCCGCGTAATTTCGAGCGCGATCCGCGGGCGAGCCTGCTGGTCATCGACCCGGATGACCCGTACCGGTATGTGGAGGTCCGCGGGCGGGTGACCATGACGGCCGACCCCGAGGGCGCCCTCATCGAGGAGCTGTCGCAGAAATACCGTGGTCAGTCATGGGAGGACAAGCCGGGGGTTGAGCGGTTGATTGTCCGGATCCGGCCGGACCGGGTCACGGTGCGGGGCTGATTTATCGACGTGATAACGCCGTCGAGGCGTTAGCCTTTCCTTCGTGAGCCTGCACATCTACGACACCAGCACGCGCGCCATCCGTGAATTCGTTCCGGTCGAAGCCGGCCGGGCGTCGATTTACCTGTGTGGTGCGACCGTGCAGGCTCCTCCGCACATCGGGCACATCCGCTCAGGTGTGAACTTCGATGTGCTCCGGCGTTGGATGACACGTTTCGGCTATGACGTGATGTTCTGCCGAAACGTCACGGACATCGACGACAAGATCATCAGGGTGGCCGCCGCGGAGGACGTGCCCTGGTTCGTGGTGGCCGAGCGCAACCAGCGGGCCTTCACGTGGGCGTACAACACGCTGGGCTGCCTGCCGCCGACCGTCGAGCCGCGCGCCACGGGGCACGTGCCCGAGATGATCACGCTGATGCAGCGGCTCATCGACGGCGGCCACGCCTACGCCTCGGGCGGTGACGTCTACTTCAACGTGCTGTCGTATGCCGACCGCTACGGCTCGCTCTCCAACCAGAAGGTGGAGAACATGCGGGCCGCGGCCGACACCGACGACGAGTCGTGCAAGCGCGACCCGCGCGACTTCGCCCTGTGGAAGGGTGAGAAGCCGGGCGAGCCGACCTGGCCGACCCCCTGGGGTCCCGGGCGTCCTGGCTGGCACCTGGAGTGCTCGGCCATGGCGACGAAATACCTCGGGCCGACGTTCGACATCCATGGGGGCGGGATCGACCTGATCTTCCCGCACCATGAGAACGAGATCGCCCAGTCCCAGGCGGCCGGCGACGGGTTCGCGCGCTTCTGGATGCACAACGGGATGCTCAAGATCGGCGCCGAGAAGATGAGCAAGTCGCTCGGCAACTCGCTGCTGATTCCCGAAATGGTGAAGAAAGTGCGCCCCGTGGAGCTTCGCTACTACCTGGCGGCGCCGCATTACCGCTCCTCGATCGAATACTCGGAGGAGGCGCTGCTGGAGGCGGCGGCCGCCTACCAGCGCATCGAGGGGTTCGTGACCCGTGCCGCCGAGGTGATCCACGACGTGGACGCGCACGCGCCGCTGCCGCAGGCGTTCGCGGACGCGCTCGACGACGACCTGGGCACGCCCCAGGCGCTCGCGGTCGTGCACGAAGTGGTGCGCGAAGGCAACGTGGCGCTGTCGCGGGGCGACAAGGAGGCCGTGGCGCGACTGCTGGCCGAGACACAGAACATGCTGGACGTCCTCGGCCTCGACCCGCGCTCGCCGCAGTGGCGGGGAGCCGGGTCGGACCTGGCGCCGGTGGTGGACGCGCTCGTGGCGGTGGCGCTGGAGCAGCGGAAGGCGGCCAGGGCACGCAAGGACTACGAGGCGGCGGACGCGATCAGGGACCAGCTGGCGGCGGCGGGCATCACGGTGGAGGACACGCCGCACGGGCCCCGCTGGGAGCTGTCCCGCTAGCCCGCACTTTCGCTCGGCACGGCCAGGGCTCTCGCCTCGGCGAGCAGTTCGGCCTGCCGGGCCCAGTCGCCACCGTCGAGTCCGAGCCCGACCGCGTCGGCTCCAGCGTCGGCGTACGCGGCCAGACGCTCGGCCACCTGCGCGGAACCGCCGGTCACCGGGACGCTCGCCGCCTCCTCAGGCGACATCCGGTGCACGTCGACCAGGGAACGGACGAAAGACTCCACGGCGGCCGCGGAGTCGCTCGCGAGGAAGGCGTGACCGCCCACGGAGATCGAGGGGACCGGCCGCCCGAGCTCGCCGGCGATTTCCCGCAATCGCGCCGCCTTCCCCGCCAGGGCCCGCGGGTTGATGAGTGAGGGCGCCCAGCCGTCCCCGTACAGCACGGCGCGGCGCATTGCGGCCTCGGAGTTCCCGCCGACCAGGATGGGCGGCACCGGAGCGGCCGGGGCCAGGACGACCTTCTCGCCTGCCAGCACCTCGGCCGGTTCGCCCCGAATGAGGCGCGGCAGGAGTTCCAGAGCGGCATCGGTACGGCGGCCGCGCTCTCCTTGCGGCGCTCCACCGGCCGAGCGCCAGAACGGCGAGCCGGGGAAGCCACCGATGCCGACGCCGAGCACGACACGGCCACCGGACAGATGCTGGAGTGTCTGGATCTGTGCGGCGACCCAGGCAGTAGGGCGGAGCGGCAGCGTGAGCACCCCGAATTCCAGCTTGATCCGGCTGGTCGCGGCCGCCACGGCAGCCAGGACGAGGGCGGGGTCGAATCCTGGCGTGCCGTCACCGATGAGCAGATCCGGCATCCCGACGGCGTCGTACCCGAGGGTTTCCAGGTGGCGGGCCATGGCGATGGCGGGGAGGCCGGAATCGTTCTCAGGCAGGCTGGTGGTGATCCGCATCGTCATCCTTCGCGATGGTGGGCAGGATCAGGATGACACCACGCTAGAACCCCAAGCAGACTTGAGGTCAATTCCTCCCTCCGTTGCCGCGTGCCTGGGGGTGCTCGGCCGAATGCCAGATCAGACCCTCCGACGGGGACGTTCGGCCACTTTGAGCTCGCATCCACCGTCCGAGCACGACCGTTGTATGCGCCCCCGTGAGATCGTCTGCGCCAGCCCGATCGCCCAGCAGGTCGGGCACCCGCGAAAGGCGATCACCCCCACGGGGGCCAGCAGCAAGGCGACCGGCCCAACCACCGGGATGAGCACAACCGAGCCGATCAACGCCCCGAAGCCCACCACACCGCGCACCAGATGCCGAGACAGCGACGAACTCGCGAAGCTCCGGCCATCGGTCATCGAGACCTCCGGGAACAGGACGACTCGACGACGGTGAGATCAGAAGGCGGCATTGAGATCCCCTAGAGCTGGATCGGACAACGTGCGCTGCACCGCCGCACGGGCACGATGCAACCGCGACTTCGTCGCCGCGATGCTGAGCCCCAGCGCGTCGGCGACCATCCGCCCACTGAGCCCCTGCACATCCCGCATGATCAGCACCTGCCGCTGGTCGGCGGGCAGCGCCGCGATCGCCGCCGCCACCCGCGCGGCCTCCAGACGCTCGAACACCTCCTCCTCGGCCGACGGCACCGCGACGGCTTCGGGGAGCGGCGGCTTCGGGGAGCGCATCATGAGCCGGGCCCGCCGCATGCACTCATTGCGAATGATCCTGAACATCCACGAGACAATCGCCCCAGAAGCACGCAAGGTTCCGATCTTGCGATACAGGACGATGAGCGCCTCCTGCGCGGCGTCCTCGGCGTCCTCGGGGGTGGCGCACAACGATCGCGCGAACCGCTGCACGTGCGGGTGCGCGCCCGCCACCAGCGCCGCGATCGACTCGACGTCACCCCTGCGAGCGGCGGCGACGAGCCGCTCGTCCGACCACGTCGTCTCAGCCACGTTCACGTCCCCTCCGGCGGAGCACGACGACACTACACGTGCAGATGAGCACGGCAGCGACGGCGACGGCGATACCTACGACCACGATGACCAACCTCCATGTTCGTTGTCGCCGGCGGGATCGCCGGGACGTGTATGAGAGGAGTTCCAGCCACGGAAGGATTCACCTCGCCGCAGTCGAATTCCGGTGGCCGAGCTCGGGGGGCCGGGTCCGGGGGGCCGGGCTCGGGGGGCCGGGTCGGGTGGTCAGGTTCGGTGGTCAGGTTCGGCGTGGGATGAGGCGCCCGGCGGCCCGAGTACCCTTGATTGCATGGCAGCAGGGGGTAGGGCTTCGGGCAGGCCCGCGAAGAAAAAGGGCCCGTCCAAAGGCGCCGGGGGGCAGGGTCGCCGTTCGCTCCAGGGCAAGGGCGCGACTCCGCCTGCCGAAATGCGCCATTGGTACAAGGACAAGGCCCGCACCGAGCGCATCGCCCGCGAGGAGCAGGGCGGCGCACGCCGCACGGCCTCGACGCGGCAGCGCCGCTCGGAAGACGCCCCTGAGTACATCGGCGGCCGCAACCCCGTGCTGGAGGCCCTGCAGGCAGGGGTGCCCTCCAACGCCCTCTACGTCGCCCAGCGCATCGAGAGCGACGACCGCGTACGCGACTCCATCAAGATCGCGACAGAACGCGGCATCGCCTTGCTAGAGGCCACCCGCGAAAAGCTCGACCGCCTGACGGAGGGCGGCGTACACCAGGGCATCGCACTCCAGATCCCCGCCTACGACTACGCGCACCCGTCGGAGTTGGTGGAACTCGCGCAAGACGCGGCCGAGACCCCTCTGATCGTCGCCCTGGACTCCGTCACCGACCCCCGCAACCTAGGCGCGATCGCCCGCTCCGCCACCGCCTTCGGCGCCCACGGCCTCCTCATCCCCTCGCGCCGCTCAGCCGGCGTAACGGGAGGCGCATGGAAGACATCCGCCGGCACCCTGGCCAACCTCCGCGTCGCCCGCGCCGCCAACCTGACGGCGGCACTGCGGGAATACCGCGACGCGGGCCTGTTCGTCATCGGCCTCGACGGCGCCGGCGAAACCGACATCGGCGACGTCCAACTCCTGTCCGAGCCCGCAGTGATCGTCGTGGGCTCGGAGGGCAAGGGCCTCTCCCGCCTGGTCCGTGAGCACTGCGACGTGCTGGCCCGCATCCCGATGCGCGCGGCGGCCGAATCCCTCAACGCGGGCGTGGCGGCGGGTGTGGCACTGTATGAAGTCGCTCGTCACAGGCGTCTCTAGCGTCTACACTGATAGGCCGCGCCGACGTAGCTCAATCGGCAGAGCATCTGTCTTGTAAACAGAAGGTCAGGGGTTCGATTCCCCTCGTCGGCTCTTCAGTAGAGGGCCCCTGAGCAGGCATTACGCCGCCAGGGGCTTTCTCTTTGTCAAGACAATGTCGAGATCTTGCTAACACCTTTGCTAACACGGTGGCTCCCGGTGGCTCCCCGCTATCCGCCGACGGCCTTGGCGAAGACATCGGCCGCCGTGGCTGCCTGTTCGTGGATGACGTGGGCGTAGACACGGAGGGTGATTGCCGGGTCGGCATGGCCGAGGCGGGCTGCGACGACGTGGACGGGGACGCCTGCCAGGAGCAGCGTTGTGGCGTGGATGTGGCGGAGGTCGTGCAGGCGGGCGTGGGGGAGTTGGGCCTTGGGGTTCTGCTTGTTGTGGGCCTCGATGAGCTTGGGCATCAGAGAACTCGGCGTGTCAGGGAAGAGAGGGTCTCCCCATCCGGTCGTGAACACGTAGGCGCCGCCGCCCTTCCATGATTCGCCGAGCTTTACGCGTTCCTCGTCCTGGCGGGCGCGGTGGGCCTTGAGAACCCTGACTGAGCCGGAGTCGAGGGACACCACGCGGGAACGTCCGCTCTTGGTGGTGCCCTCGATGCGCTGGCGGTCGATCACCGCCGCGGAGCCGGTGATGTGGATTTGGGGCTTGTCCCAGTCGATGTCGGTCCAGCGGAGGTTGAGTAGTTCACCGCGCCTGGCGCCCGTGTAAGCGGCCAGGCGGAAGAAGGCGAACAGGCGATGTTCGCGAGCGGTGTCGAGGAAGGCGCGGAGCTGTGTCGGCGTCCACACCATGCCGGGTTCCGAGACTTGTGTACGAGGGAGCTTGGCTCGTTCGGCCGGGTTGTTGGGAATGAGCTCGTCGACGAGGACGGCGTCCGTGAGGGCCTTACGGAGCACCGTGTGGACGTGCTTGATGGTGTTCGCGGCTAGAGGCCCTCCCTTCCTGCCGCCGCCCAGCAGCAGGTCACGGTACAGCTTGGTGATCGCTGACGGGCGCAGAGCTTGGAGGCGGACGGTGCCGATTCGCGGAGTGATGTAGAGCCGGATCATGTCTTTGTAGCCCTTGAGGGTGTGCGGCTTGATCTCGATGGCATGGCCCTCGATCCACTCGGCCAGGTATTCGGCGACGGTGATGGTGTTCCGGTCGATGTATTCGCCGCGGCGAGCCTTTACGCGTGCCTCGTCGCGGGCTTCCTTGGCCTCGTCCTCGGTGGCGAAGCCTCCCACCCACCTCGGGCGGCTCTCTCCGGTCTCAGGGTCTTTGACACGGACGACGTAGGACCATGTGCTACCGCGCTTCCCTCTCTGCCAAGGTTTGTTGAGACAGATGCCACTAAAGTTCATCTGAGTGATGAGGGTGAGTAAGGATCTCAACGAACCGTGAGCACGACACTGGCCAAGCGCCCGCTGCCGAGGATCGTCCATG
>NZ_JBQQBR010000070.1:0-41818 GCF_052245935.1 Nonomuraea sp. 3N208
GGGTCGGGCCCCGGCGCCAGACTGTTAGACGGGCTCATGCGGCCCAGAAGAAGCTCCGGCGTCGGCGGGCAACCCACCCCCATTTTCACGCCTGTGTGGCGTCACCGGAAGGGAGAGGGGGACTGTTTGCAAGCAGACGTCATGAACGCCGCGGTGGGACATGCGCGGGATGATCAAGCAAACGATACGAGCCATGCAGGGCGTTTCGGCAGGTCAACACAGGTGATCGGACTGCTCTACCCCCGCTCTCCTAAAGCGGGTGCCGCAGGTTCGAATCCTGCCGGGGGCACGCACCAAATCTTCGGCACTGGCACTCGCGACCTGCCATCAGCAGGCCGAACAGGCACCTCACCAACCGGTAGACCAGCGATAACAACCTTGCGATGGTCGCAGCCGCCGCTCTGATAGCGCAACTAAACCCCAGCTCGGAGCACGAAATCGTGTTTCCGAGCGGGACACCGTCCTGGCCGGGCTCATGGCTGTACCCGCCGTCCTCATCTCCTCCCCGCGGACTCGAGCGCGTGGCACCCACCAAGCCGGGACGCCCTGTCGACGGCACAGCGCGGTGGCCGGCACAGTCCCACGTGCCGACGCTGGTCACAGCCCGCATCTCCCGGCGGTGAGTGCGGTGATCGCGCACTCGGCGGCGTGCTGTGCCGCGAATGCGGAGGGGAAGGGGGCACAACTTCGGGAGCCGCGGCCGGCCGGTCCGCCGGTGATCCTCCACAGCCAGGCGGGGCGTGGGGGGTGACGATGCCAGACGGGCGCCGCCGCCGGGGGAGTGCTCCGAGCTGTCCGGACCAGTACGTCGTGTGTCACCCCGCGCCCCGCCGTGGTGGCGCAGTACCGGCGGCCGCTGTCGTGAACGGTCCAGTCCAGGGGTGTCGGGGTGGAGTCCGACACCTCCAGGAGGGTGTCCGCGAGGTCAGCCAGAATCCGATACAGCGCGGCTCGTACCACCTCGGTGTGGTCGCGGCCCCAGTGGCACGGGGACCGTTCGGCGACCTCCTGCGCGAGGGTGTGCGCGGCGAGTTCGCGCAACGGATCTCCGGCGCCGGGGTATCCCGGCGCCAGGACTGCGGCGGCGCCCCGTAGGAGGTCGTCCCGGGTCATCGCGGTGCCGCGGGCCAGCTTCCACAGGTCGGCCGGGCCGACACCGTCGACCGTGCGCCGGATGCAGAGGGCCGCCGTGTCGGAGGGGGCCGGGATCTCGGCGTTCAGGAGACCCGCCTGTACGTCCGTGGCCGCGTACACATCGCCCGGCTGGAGCGCGCCCGGCGGCAGCGACCCCACCGCCTGAAGGACCCGCTCGTGGATCCGGCGTACGGGATGGGGCCCAGGAGGAGGCGCCGGTCGTCCGGCAAGTACGCACAGAGCGTCGGGCAGGTGCGCCGGCGCGACCCTCAGGGCGGCGCACGCCCGTGTCAGATGACCGGCCATGGTGATCAGTCGTCCAGCACGGCCAGGGCGTCGATCTCGACGAGCAGTCCCGGCGGAAGCCGCATGTACACGGTGGTGCGGGCGGGGAAGGGCGCGCCGACAGCCTCCGCGTACGCCTGGTTCATCTCGGCCAGATGGGCGGGCTCTGTGAGGTACACGCGCAGCATGACGACGTCCTCCCAGCCCGCGCCGGCCGCCTTGAGCACGGCATCGACGTTGCGCAGGGTCTGCGCGGTCTGATCGGCGACTGTGGCGCCGGCGACCTCGCCGGTGTCCGGGTCGAAGGGGAGTTGCCCGGAGACCTGAAGGATGGGGCCCTTGCGGATGCCCTGGGACAGCGGGGCCCCCAGGATGGGGGCGTTCTCGGTGCTGATGACGGTTCTGGTCATGGTGTTCCTCAGCTCCAGACCTGGCGTTCGCGGGTGCGGGGGCCGTCGATTTGGGTCCACTCGGTGTCGATGCGCATGGTCGCTCCGCGTTCGGCGTCGTACGGATCCCAGCCGGGGTCGCCGGTCCTGGCGAACCGGATCCAGGTCTCGTGTACGCGGGCGGCGAGGCCCGCGGGAGCCGTGCCGGGACCGAGCAGGGCGTTGGGGCCGTGCAGGTCGGGCCGGTCCGCGAGGTCGAAGACGAAGGGCAGCTCGACCGCGTGGGTGGCGCCGAGCTCTCCGTCCAGGGCCTGGGAGCGCCAGGCGAACTCGTAGGCGTAGGTGACGGACCCGGGATGGGCGGCGTGTGCGCCGGCCAGAGCGCGGCTGCCCGCGCCGAACAGGGCGTCGCCCATGATGGCGGAGCGCAGTTCCGCGAAGGACGCCTCGGGGCGCGACTCGCGGTATGCCTCGACGAGCCGTGCTGGATCCGGGTGCGAGCGCGCCGCCGCCTCGTCGACGTCGGCGGCGGTCGAGGTGGCGTACTTGCCTACCGGGACCAGGTAGAGGTTCCCCTCTTCGGTGTTGGTGCCGACGAGCAGGTCGACGTCGGCGCTCAAGCCGACGGCGACGGACGCGGCGGGTTGTATGTCGAGGACCAGGCTGAACGGGCTGAGTCCGATCAGCGGGTCGCCGTGGGTGTCGGTCCGCAGATCGATGCCCGCGAGCCGGGAGGCGGCCTCGACCAGGCGTTCGTCGGAGACGTCGGCGAACGCGCCGACGTGGGGCTCAATGCCCAGGGCCTCGGCCGCCGCCTTGGTGACGCGGGCGGCCTGCTCGGTGCTGAACGCGCCCAGGCCGCTGCCGCTCTGCACGATCGCCCGGTGGAACAGGCCCGCGGCATCGGAGGTGGCCAGGACGCCGCCGACGATGGTCGCCCCGGCCGACTGGCCGAAGAGGGTGACGTTGTGCGGGTCGCCGCCGAAGGCTGCGATGTTCTCCTGGACCCAGCGCAGCGCGGCGACCACGTCGAGCAGGCCGCGGTTGGCGGGCGCGCCGGGGAGGTCGAGGAACCCGGCGATGCCGAGCCGGTAGTTGAGAGTGACCAGGACGACGCCGTCGCGGGCGAACGCGGAGCCGTCGTACATTGTGGATCGCGTCGAGCCGGCGACGAATCCGCCGCCGTGGACGAACACCATGACCGGCAGTTCGTCGCCGCCGGCGGCGGGCGCGAAGATGTTGACCGTGAGATAGTCCTGCCCGCGGCTCCAACCGGCGCCGAAATAGGGGGACATATCCACGCTGCCGAGCTTGCGTTCGGACTGCGGCGCGTTGGGACCCGGCGCCGTGGCGTCCCGCACGTCCTTCCACGGCTCGTGCGGCCGCGGCGGCGCGAAACGGCCGGCGCCGCGAGGTGGGGCGGCATAGGGGATGTTCAGGAAGGTGAGGGCCGCGCCTTGGCGCAGACCACGGACGGCTCCCTGGGCGGTGGCGACGACGGGGTCAGGGCGGTGGTTCACGGTGGTGCCTTTCCGGGGGCTCAGAACTGCTCGGTGTACGGGGCGAAGGGCGCCCAGCCCTTGATCGCGAACTTGCCCCCCTCGCGGATGACTTCCGCGGCACCATGGCCGCCCAGGTGCGCGGGAATGACGAGGGCGTTGTTGTCGACCGCCCAGCCCAGGAGCTTGTGGCGGGTGGCGCGGGCCTCGGCGGGGTCCTCGCAGAAGCAGCTGTTGGAATCGGGTTCGTGGATCTGGAGCGGGCTGTGCAGCAGGTCGCCGACGAACAGCGCCCGGTCCGGCCCGGACTCCAGCGTCAGCACCGACGAGCCCGGCGTGTGGCCAGGGGCGAGGTCGAGGCGCAGATTGCCGTCGATGCGGTGGCTGCCCTCCCAGAGCTGGGTCTGGCCGGCCTCGTGTACGGGGGCGACGCTGTCCTCGAAGACATTCTGGTTACCGCGGCCCAGCATGGGCTTGTGGTCGTTGGCAGGGTTCCAGAAGTCGAAGTCCGTCTTGGACATGAGATAGGTGGCGTTGGGGAACGTCGGCACCCAGGTCCGGCCATCAAGGTAGGTGTTCCAGCCGACGTGGTCGATGTGCAGGTGCGTGTTGATCACGATGTCGACGTCTTCAGGACGGACCCCGGCGCGGCCGAGATTGTCCAGGAAGGCGGTGTCCAACCGGTTCCACACGGGTGCGTACGGGCGATCCTTGTGGTTGCCGACGCCGGTGTCGACCAGGATGGTTCTTCCCTCGCTGCGCAGCACCCAGGTCTGGATCGCCGAGTTGACGATCCGGGTCTCGGCGTTCAGGAAGTGCGGCGCCAGCCAGGAACGGTGGGCCTCCCACGCCTGCGCCGGGCTCTTCGGGAAGAACGCCTCAGGCGTCATGTCAACAGGGCCGAAGTACTCCCAGACCCGGGTCAGCGTGACATCGCCCAGGGTGATGGTGTCCACGATTGTCTCCAGTTCGATCGGTTCCGCGTGCTCGGCCGCGGCATGGCTGAGCGGCCCCTCATGACGGGTTCAGGGGGTGCCGCGCTCCTGCGGGGCGGTGTGCCGGTGGTGCTGTGACCCCGGCGGAGGCGTCCCCGTCCTCAGGGGGTCACGCCTGCTCATCCATGGTGCGCCGGCCGTGGTGGACAGCGGTATGAGTCACCTGACTGCATCTGGGCACAACGCGGTGTGCCGACCCGCTCAGCAGGCGGCGCCGGCGGGTCGAAGGCTCGTGCGAGCGCCGTCAGAATCAGGTCGATACGGTTCAGATGGAGCAGCAGGCGCTCCTGCGGCGACAGTGGCCCGCGACGCGTACGCCGTTCACCGGAGAGCAGCGACAGCGCTCCGGCGATCTTGAGGCGTTCCGGGTGGGAGGCGGTGCGCCGCCGGCGTCGCGCGAGGCGGATCAGGCGCGTCACCCTCCCCTGCGTGCGGTCGGCCGCCGCGGTGATCCGGGTGGCGTACTCGTCGTCCTGCGGGAGGCGCCCGGCCACGACGGCCAGGTTCCGGGCGTGGTAGGCACAGGCTTCCAGCCGTTCCAGCAGGTGGCGAGCTCGATCACGACGGCCGCGCTGGGGATTGAACGGGTGGGTGAGCGGCAGACAGGCTTTGCGGAAGGACTCCAGCGCCCGGTCGAGATCATGGGACGCGCGTATCAGGCTCGTCGTGGTGCCGGTGCTCGGGCTCCGCGTCGTCGCGTCCAGCAGACGGCTGAGGGCCAGCAGGAAGCGGACTAGTTCCTCGTCGCCGGCCCGGCGGACCGTGAGGGGCGCCACGACCACGGTGGCGAGGACGCCGCAGGCGACTCCCAGCGCGGTCTCCTGCACGCGCAGGACGAGCACGGCCGTCGAGAAGGTGTCCAGCAGCGCGAGCAGCATGCTCAGCATGCCGGTGATGAAGAACGTCACCGCCCAGTAGGCGTCTGCCGGCGTGTAGAACATCCCGAACATGCACGCCAGCAGCAGCACCAGGAGCAGCGGGCCGTACGGTCCGGCCAGGGTGGCCAGGCCGTAGCCGAACACCGCGCCGAGAACTGTGCCCGCCACTCGGCGCGCGCTTTGCAGGAGGACTTCGCCGGTGCTCTCGGTGTTGATGAACACGACCCACGTGGCCATGACGGCCCAGTACCAGTGGTCGGGTGACAACAGGTGACCACCGAGGATGGACAGCGTGGAGGCGGCGGTCACCCGGAGGGCCTGCCGGGTCGTTCCCCGCCTCCGGCCTTCAGGGTCCGCCTCGCGGCAGCGCCCGGCGGTCCGCGGTGCGGCGGGCTCGTACGGAGTCGCCCCGATCCCCGTCGGGGAGACGACGCGCGGGCCGGGAAGGCGCATGGCCGCGGCCAGTTCGTCGATCTCCCGAAGACAGTCCGGTAACAGGGCGGGTGCGTCACGTGGTGTGCGAGCCGCGCGGACGGCGAGTACGACGAGTCGCTGGGCGGCCACCTCCGCGCGTGTGACGTGCCGCAGGATCCGGCCGTCGGTGGCCTCGCCGACCGCGCGCTCATCGAGAAAGTCCCCGATCAGGAGCGCAGCCGCGTGGAGCCGGTCCAGACGGCGCTCCAGCGACTGGCTCAGCGTGCCGGTGTCCTGCGCGGTGCTGAGCAGGACGGCCGTGTCTCGCAGGACGTCGCGCAGTCGCGCGTTGAAGGTGCGCCGCAGGCGGGCGAGAACACGGGACGACGTCATGAATCCCGTGCCGTAGAAAACGGCCACGACGGCACAGAACGCGACGACTACAGCCCCACCCATCGCCGGCAGCTCGCTCGCTCGTGCCCCGGCGAACTGCGCCAGGAAGAAGCCCATGAAACCGAAGACGCCCACGCCCTGCCCTCTGGCGCCGTACTGGCGGGCGAGGACGGCGAGGTAGATGAGCAGCAGGAACACGATTGCGGCCGTGACCGGGTACGGCCTCAGCACGGCTCCTGCGGCCAGGGCCGCGAGGGACACCGGAGCCCCTATCCCCAGCGTGATGAGCTGGTTGCGCGAATGCAGATCGCTGATGGCCAGCGAGGTCACCATCGCGGTGAACCCGCCGGCCAGCAACGCCGTGCCGGACTGCCCCAGGGCCGCCAGGACGGTCAGGGACGCGGCGGCGCCAAGGACGGCGCGCATCGCGGAGGCCAGCCGCATCAGCCCGGGGTCGGCGGCGGCGAAGCGCTCCCACAGCAACGCCGTCTTTCTTGCCCGCATGACGGTCTCCGTACATCCTTCCGTGAGCGAACAGAGGTCCTCCGACGGCCGGGTCAGCTACGGCTGAACCCCGCCCACTCCTTGATCCGGAAACTTCCGCCGCTGCGCGCCACCTCTGCGGCGCCGTGGCCGGGGAGGTGCGCGGGCAGGATGAGGGCCTTGTGATCGGCGGCCCACTCCAGTTCGCGGCGCCGGGTCGCGAGCGCCTGCTTCTCGTCCTCCTCGAAGCAACTGTTGAACTCGGGGTGTTCGAGCTGCAGTGGGGTGTGGAGCAGGTCGCCGATGAACACCGCTCTGTCGTTTCCCGACTCCAGCCGGATTACGGACGAGCCGGGAGTATGTCCGGCGGCGAGGTCCAGCTTCAGGGCGGAGTCAAGGGTGTACGAGCCCTCCCACAGCTTCACCAGGCCCGCCTCATGCACCGGGAGCACACTGTCCTCCCAGACGTTCTGGTTACCCTGCCAGTACTTCGGCCGCACAGGGCCCGCGGGGTTCCAGAAGTCGAATTCGATCTTCGGGATCAGATAGGTGGCGTTGGGGAAGGTGGGCACCCAGTCACGGCCCTCGCGCCGGGTGTTCCAGCCGACGTGGTCGTTGTGCAGGTGGGTGTTGACAACGACGTCGACGTCCTCCGGCCTGACTCCCGCGCGGGACAGACGGCGCAGGAAGCCCGTGTCCATGTACTGCCACTGGTTGGCGTACGGACGGAACTTGTCGTTCCCGGCACCGGTGTCGATCAGGACCGTCCTGCCCCCGCTGCGCAGGACCCAGGTCTGCAAAGCGGAGTAGACCATGTCGGTGCCCGGCTCCCAGAAGTCCGGGCTCAGCCAGTCCTCGTTCTCCTCCCACAGTTCCTTCGGACTTCCGGGGAAGAACTGGCGTGAGGTCATGCCGACAGGTCCGCTGTACTCCATGACACGAGTAACGGTGACCTTGCCCAGTTCGATCGTCTCGACGCGGGTCCGGCTCTCGGAGGCTGCGGCGGAGGCGGTGGCCGGTCGGCCCAGCGCGCCTCCCAGCAGCCCGGCGGCGCCGATACCAGCCGCTGCTCCGACAAAGCCGCGCCGGCTCAGGGAACGTGAAGTATTGATGCTGTTCATTTCCGCACTCCGACGGAATCACTGGTCACGTCCTGCGTGTCCTCGCGAGCAAGGAACACCAGGACCGTGACAGGCCGCTTTCTGATGGTCGCGGCCGGATGCTCACCATCGTCCGCAATACGGGCGCGGGCCGGTATCAGTCACTCGACTGAAGAACCGCTGGCAGGGGCATCGGACGGCGGAATATCCCGGACGCCGCACGCGTTGATGACCCCGCGCGATCATTCGAGCACATCTCTGGAGCGTTCGTGGAAAACGGAAGAAGGGCCCGGAGAAAGAGCTCGGCAGACGATCTTGATCTGCCGATGGTGGGCCGGGAAACCGAGACCGCGGAAATCATGCGGCGGATCGCCGCTGACCGGTCCCGCGGCGAAGTCCTGATCCTCACGGGCCACCCCGGTGCCGGCAAGAGCATGCTGCTCGACTTCGCGGCCGGTCACGCGCGGCGCGAGGGCGGACGGGTGCTGCGAGCGGCCGGCAGCGAGTCTGAGGCCCATCTGGGATTCGCAGGCCTCCACCAACTGGTCCGCCCGGTGCTCGGCGAGCTCGACAGCCTGCCGCCGTGGCAGCGCTCCGCGCTCCGGACCGTCCTGGGGCTGGACCAGGGCACCGAGGCCCCAGACGGCGTGCTCACCGGATCGGCCGTTCTCACCTTGCTGTCGGACCTGGCGGAGCCGGCGCCGCTGCTCGTGGTGGTCGACGACGCCCAGTGGATCGACCGGGCATCGCTGGACGTTCTCTCCTTCGTGGCCAGGCGCATGGACGGCGAACCCGTCACGCTGCTGCTGGGTGCACGCGCCGAGGCTGCGGTGCCCGGGTTCGACAAGGGATTCGAGCGCCTGGAGATCGGCCCGCTGAGCGGAGGGGAGGCGAATCGCCTGCTCGACCGGCAGCCAGCGCCGCCCACCGGCCGAACCCGGGTACGGATCCTTCAGGAGTCGGCCGGCAACCCGCTGGCCCTGGTCGAACTCGCCCGCGCCGACGCGACCCGGCCTTCAGGCGGCGGCAGCGTGGCGGGCCCGCTGCCCGTCACCGATCGACTGGAGCGGATCTTCGCGGAGCAGGCGCGGTTCCTGCCGGAGGCGACCCGTCGCCCCCTTCTGCTGCTCGCGGCCGCTGACGCGACGGACGCGCCCACGGCCTCTCGCGGACTCCCCGAAGCCGGCGACAAGGCGTGGGAACCCGCGGAGCGAGCCGGTCTCGTACGCCAGGACGCCCCCTGGATCTCCTTCCGCCACCCGCTCATCCGCTCGGCCATCTACCATGCCGCCTCCTTCGAGGAACGCAGGCATGCGCATCTCGCTCTCGCGGAGCTGAGCGAGGAGCCCGACCGCCGGGCCTGGCACCTCGCCGCCGCGACCACGCGTCCCGACGAGGAGGTGTCGGCCGCCCTGCGGCAGACGGCCGGCCGGGCACGGCGCCGGGGTGGCTACGCGGCCGCCGCCGCCGCTCTGGAACGCGCGGCGGAGCTGAGCCCGCGCCGCGCGGACCAGGCGCGGCTGCTGACCGAGGCCGCCGACATGGCCGTCCTCACCGGTCAGCTCGGCTGGGTGGAACGGCTGGCCGCCGAGGTTCGCGAGCACAGTGACGACCCGTCACTGATCGGCAGTGCCGCGCTGGCCACCGGGCGGCTCAGGTCCCTGCGCCGGCCTCATGCGGCGGCCTTCGCCCTGCTGACCCGCGTCGCCGACGAGGCGGCGGCCGTTCACTCGCCCCGCGTGCTGGACGCGCTCGCCGCGGCCGCGGTGGTCCGCTACTACTCGGGCGAGGAGCCACAGCGGCAACGGATCGAGAGCCTGCTCTCCGCCGTGCCGGACCTCACCGCCAGGGGCCCCTTGCGCGCCTGGGTGCAGGCCGTCTCCGACCCCAACGGCGCGGGGGCCTCCCTGGCTCCGGCGCTGCCCGGACTCATCGCCGAGGCCAGGGACGGCGCCGGCAGTCTGACCACGCTCGCCATCGTGGCGTGGATCCTGGACCAGACCGCCCTGGCCGCCAGGACCTTCGACGAGGCGTACGACCGGTGGCAGGCCCGTGGCTCGCTGCCGGACGGCCTGGGCTCCGCCGTCGGCTGGACCTACCTGGATCAGGGCCGATGGACCGAGGCCCGTTCGGTGGCCGCCGACATCTCGGCGGTGGCGTCAGCGGCCGGGCTGGACCACGCCGAGGCATGTGCGTACGCGCTGGACGCGACGGCGCTCGCGCTGCTCGGCGAGACTGGCGACGCGCGACACGGTGCCGAGCGGGCGCTGGCCCTCGTCGACCCGCTGGAGAGCCGCTCCATCGTGGTCTTCGCACGCCGGGCCCTGGGCCTGGCGGCCGTGGCCGAGGGCGACTACGACACCGCGTACGCGCAGTTCCGCTCCGCTTTCACCGGCGACGGCGATCCGGTTCACTATCACGTCTCCTACACCGTCCTGGCCGAACTCGCCGCGGCGGCCGTCCGCCTGGGACGGCGGGAGGACGCCGCCGACCTACTGGAGCGATCGGCGTGGCGCCTGGGTACCGGCATGTCGGTACGGATCACCGCACTGCTCAACCGAGGCCGCGCCCTGCTCGCCGAACGGGACCACGCGGAACCGTACTTCCAGGCGGCGCTGGCGGACGATGCGGGCGAGCAGTGGCCGTTCGAGCGGGCACAGACACGGCTGGACTACGGTGAGTGGCTCAGGCGGCAGCGTCGCATCGCCGAGGCCCGCCCGCTGCTGACCATGGCACTCGACACCTTCCAGCGGCTCGGCGCTCGGCCATGGATGGAGCGGGCGAAGGCGGAACTGCGCGCCGCCGGCATCGAGGCCGCCGACAGTGTGGCGCCCGGCGCTCTCACTGAGCTCAGTCCCCAGCAGCAGCAGATCGTCCAGCTCGCGGCCCGCGGCCTGACGAACCGTGAGATCGGAGAGAGAATGTACCTCTCGCCGCGCACGGTCGGCTCCCACCTCTACCGGGTGTTCCCCAAACTGGGCATCACCGCCCGCGCACAACTCCGCGACGTGGTCGAAGGCGCCCTGTCTAGGGTCGGCGGCCAGGGCCGGGATCCGGTCTGACACATGCGTGGACCGGAATGCTGCTGCCTATGCTCAGCCGCAAGGGTCGCGCCGGCGTCGCCTACCGTTGTCCTCCAGCAACCGGCCGCACCCTCCGTCTGCCTGAAGGGTGTCAAACTGGGCCTAAGTGGTCTCGCCTGGAAGTCTCTCGGGGGTTGACTTCTGACTGATCGGCGACCTCATCGGCGAGTTCATGGTGAACGCCGGGGTGGCCGACGCGGTGGTCGATGGCGCCGTCCGCGACGTCCGGGCGCTGTCGGCGATGGGCCTGCCCGTTCACGCGCGGGCGGTCACCCCCGCGGGGCCTTTCAAGGACGGGCCTGGCGCCATCGGCGTCCCGGTGGCGGTCGGCGGCGTGGTGGTGGCGGGGCCGGTGACGTGCTCGTCGGTGACGCCGACGGCGTCGTCGTCATCCCACGCCACCGCGTGAAGGAGGTCGTGGACGCGGTCGACGGGATCGTCGAGAAGGAGGAGGTGCTCCGGCGGTGCATCCTCGCCGCGCGCTTCGGGCATACGGCGGTGAGCCGATGACCGGTCCGACGACCACCGTGCCGCCGGCGTTCCGGATGGGGGGAACTACGCCGCCAATCACGGCGCCCGGCCCTGGCCCCGGCCGGACCTGGACCACGGACGACATCCTGGTCACCCACGGCGCAACGGCCGCGCTGGCGGCCGTTGCGCTCGCGATGATCGGCCCCGGCGACCGCGTGGTCATCCCCGAGCCCGCCTACTCGCTCTACGCCGACCTGGTCGTCCTGGCCGGGGGGACCGTGGACTTCGTTCCGCTCGCCCCGGACCTGCACTGGGACCTCGACGCCTTGGCCGAGGCCCTTCCCGGCGCCGCAATGATGATTTTCTCGAATCCGTCGTTCTCCAAGACGTACGCGATGACCGACTGCGGGTGGGCTACCTGACCGGGCCGCGCGAGGTGGTGGACGCCGCCGCCCACGTGCACCGGACCCACAACGGCTCGTTGAACACGGCGGTCCAGCACGCGGCCCTTGCTGCCCTTGAGCTGCCGGACGGCATCGTCGACGCCATGGTCGAAAGGTACCGGCAGCGCCGCGAGCTCAGCGCTGATTTTGCTGGTGAGTAGTAGGAGCGTTTGCAGTGTCAGGCCCTGATCTCCTCGGCCAGCCCTCTGAGGGACTCGAGCGGGTGCTCGACTTCGATCCACGGCGGGGCGAGGTCGGTGGGCTCGAAGCGGGACCGTGCCCGCCCAGGACCTGCTGACCCGCCGTATCGACGGCCTGCTCTGCGAGCGGCGCCTCGCGATATGAGTCACCAGGATGGAGCGTCGCGGAAGGGGGATGGCCCGGCCCAGGTCGGAAGTCCGGTCTCAATCTTGCGCGGCGCTCCCGGCTCCCGCACGGGCCTCGGGCGTGAATTCGGGCAGGGTGAGGGCCGAATGGGCCGGTCGCGGCTCGGTGGGGGGCATGGCGCTGAGCTTGCGCAGCCTGTCGTTGCGCTGTTCCAAAGCCTGGGCTGTGACCGGGAAGAGCGCGGCGCCGCCCTCGCTGACCAGCCCCTGGTTCACTGCCACGAACTCGCGCGTGCCGGCTTCATAGGCGGCGAGCCCGGCGGAGTAGTCCTGGCCGGCCAGGGAACCGGCGAGCATGTACGCGCCGACGAGTGCGAGGCTGGAGCCCTGTCCGGTGAGGAACGAGGGCGCGTACGCGGCGTCGCCCGCCAGCGCGACCCTGCCGCTGGACCAGCGGGGCATGCGGATCTGGCTGACGCCGTCGAAGAACACGTCCTCCGCCTCGTGCATGGCGGCCAGCATTCCGGGGACCTCCCATCCCGCGTTGGCGAAGACCGCGGCGACGAGATCCCGTTGGGCTTCCGGATTCGCGAACGCCTCGAGCGGCGGTTCCGGCTGGACGAAGTTCAGGAAGGCGTGCACCTCCTCGTCCTCCCCTACGGCGTAGAGCGCCGCGGCCCTGCCCGGGGTGTTCCACATGACGGTCTCGTGGGAGAGCCCGAGGGTGTTGCGCATGGGGAAGACGGCGAAGCAGTAGCCGAGGTACCGGTGGAACTGCTCCTCGGGGCCGAACACGAGCGCCCGGGTATGTGAGTGCATGCCGTCCGCGGCGAACACCATGTCGAACGTGCGCCGGCCGCCGCCGCGGAAGGCGACGTCAACCCCGCCGCCGGACTGGTCGAGGGTCTCGATGGAGTCGTCGAACAGGAACTCCACGTCGTCGCGGACGGCCGTATAGAGCGCATCGGTCAGATCTCCGCGCCGCACCTCCAGGTCCCGTCCCTCGACACCGCCGGTGACCGCGTGCGGGTGGACCGAGGCTACCTCACTGCCGTTCGCGTCGAGAAAGGTCAACCGGCGCAGGTCGATGTGCGCGTCCCGCAGCCGCGGCAGGATCCCCATCCTCTTGACGACCTCCAGCGCGGTACCGCGCACGTCGATGGGATAACCACCGCTACGAACCGCGCTCGCCTTCTCCACCACCGTGACCGCGTATCCGTAGCGGTTCAGCCAGTACGCGAGCGTGGGCCCGGCGATGCTGGCCCCGGAGATCAGGACCCTGCCCTTCGGCGTGGTACGGGTGTTCATCAGGGTCATGCCTTGGCTCCCTTGTTCATGGTGCGGGTGACGAGCAAGGCCAGCGCCGTGATGACGCCGGCGAGGATGAATCCGGTGATGTACGACGATTCGGCCGCGACATCCGACCCGGACGGGGTCCCGGCGGCCAGGAGCACGCCGCCGAGCATCCCGCCCGACGCCATTCCGAGCACGCGGGTCACCAAGATCAGGCTGGTGGCGGCGCCGGTCTCGTTCGAGGCGGCGGAGGTGGCGATGCTGGTCGTCATCGCAGTGACGATCAGGCCGTTGGCCAGTGCGACCAGTGCCTTGCCGACGACGAGATGCCACGCCTCGAAGTGCACGACCGCCATGGCGATCAGCGCGACCGCCATGACGACGACCCCAGCGGTGGCCACGGCACGTGAGCCGGAACGCCGCTCCCAGTTCCCGCCCACCGGCCCCGCCAGCGCCGCGACCACTGTGCCGGGCAACAGGAAGAAGCCGATCTCGGTGGCGCCGGCCCCGAAGCCGTACCCGGCACCGGACCTGCTCCACATCTGCGTGACGAGGAAGATCGACATTGAGGTACCGACGCAGATCATGAACGTCAGCACGCTCGACTTCCAGATCACCGGCCGAGCCAGCATGCGAAGATCGATCATCGGCGAGGCCGCGCGACGCTCGACGGCGATCCAGCCCGCCACGAGGACGGCCAGGAGTACGACGAGGCCGAAAAGCACGAGCGGCTGCGAAGCGAGGTCGAGGGCAAAGTTGATCACGAACATGAGCGTGATCAATACCCCGCTCAGCAGGACCAGGCCGGGCCAGTCGACTCCGGCGTCGTCCGACCGGTCCGCCGGGTCCTTCGGCACCAGCCGGTTCACCAGAAGGGTGGCCACGATGACGGCGACCGTCGGGAGTGCGAACATCCAGTGCCGGGACAACTGTTCCGCCACCGGCCCTGCCAGCAGCGTGCCCAGCATCCCACCGCCCACGAACAGTCCGCTGACCACCCCGATGGCCGCCTTCGACTCGCCCGCGGGCAGGTGTTTGCTCATGATGATGAACGACAGGGGCAGCGCGCCCACCATCGCGCCCTGCAGTACCTGGCCGGCCAGTAGCACGGGCAGGCCCGGCGCCAATGCGGATGCCATGCCGCCGACACACACCACGATCATCAGCGGGATCAGGACCCGTTTTCCGCCGTAGCGGTCGCCGAACCTGCCCGCCAACGGTGTGACGAGAGCGCCGGTGATCGGGAGCAGGATGTTGAGCAGCGCCCCTCCAGTGGGCCCAATGTCCAGTTCGCGTTGCAGAAGCGGGAGCGTCGGCTGCACCACCGACTCCAGGGCACCGCTGGCGACCGCCAGCATGCCGAGGGCCCAGACCGCGGCCTTCCCGATTCGCACCGGGGGAGCCAGGGTTGTGGTCATGAGCGTCCTTTCCGTGATGGCATGGTGAGTGAGGAATCGGCACCGCCGCGCGTTACTTGGGACGGGCCGTCGAGTCGTCCTCTCC
This sequence comes from Nonomuraea sp. 3N208, assembly GCF_052245935.1. Lineage (NCBI taxonomy): Bacteria > Bacillati > Actinomycetota > Actinomycetes > Streptosporangiales > Streptosporangiaceae > Nonomuraea > Nonomuraea sp. 3N208. The sequence goes on from NZ_JBQQBR010000070.1 coordinate 14,690, forward strand.
GGCCCCGGGACCGTCTGGGCGCACAGGGAGCCGGCCCGGGGCAACGGAAGAAGGTTGCTATTCGATGGCGAGCGCGGCCTCGGCCGGCCGGCCGCGCGTCGCCCGCCATGCGGGCAGGAGCGCGGCTCCGAGCGTCAGCAGAACAGTCAGCGCGGCCGTCAACACGTAGATCCACGGGGACCCGGCGGGCAGCACCGAGCCGAGGCGCTTGAGGCTGACGGGCACCAGAATCCCGAGGACGGCGACGGTGCCCAGCGCGATGCCGCCGACCGCCAGGATCGCCCCTTCCAAGCCGGCCATCCGCAGCACCTGACCACGAGTCGAGCCCGCGAGCCGCTGCAGCCCGAACTCTCGCCTCCTCGCCGTCATGCTCGACATCAGCGTGTTGATCACCGTGATCGCCGCGTACCCCGCGATCATGATCACCGTGAGGTAGATCGCGAAGTTGGCGGTCGTCTTCTGGTCGTCGAACTCCCTGAGCAGGACGTCTCGGCCGGTCACCCTCAGACCGCCCTCGGCGGAGGTCGCCTTGGTCAGGTCCGCCACCAATTGTTTGGGGTCAGTGTTTTTGTCGCCTTTGACCAGGATTCGCGTCGCGTGTCCCTCAGTGGTGTGAGCTGCCAGGGTGTCGGCGGGAAGCAACATGGTGTTGTAGCCGTCCGGAGCGGAGAACAGTGCCGCCACCCGCACGTCGAGAGTGGTGTTGTCGCCCATCCGCAGCGTGATGGTGCCGCCGACGCCGACGCCCAGCTTCTCGGCGTGCCGGCTCCCGATCGCGATCGTGTCATGGCGCAGGTCGGCGAGTTTGCCCGCAGTGACCTGGACCGGTGTGGTGGCCTCGGCGCCCTTGGCGGTGACGCCCTGGAGGGTCCAGCCCTCGGTCATCGGCGAGCTCTCATCCGGCTTCTCGATGAAGCCGACGCTGCTGACGTACTCCGAGGCACCGGCGACGTGCGGCAAGGCGTTGATACGTGCCACCAGGCCCGCGTCGAAACGGTCCCGGCTGGTCACCACGGCGTCGGCGACCAGGTTGCCGGCGAAGCCCCGCCGATCGGCCTCGTCATTGGTCGTCTGGAGGTACACCATGCCAGTCGACACCGCGGTCAACAGGATGACGGGGCCCAACACGGCCGCCATCCGGCCGCCGCGGCCACGTGCGTTGAGCACGGCGAGCTGGCCGGTCGCCCCTCCCAGCGCGCGCACCGGCCACTGCACGGCAAAGGTCGTGATCGTCGTCAGCACGGGTGCGAGCATGGCGAATCCGATAGCGAGCAGGATCACGGCGGGCGCGGCGGTGGCCGGCGTGAGTGGTCCACTCATCACGGCGATGGTCACGATCATCATGGCGATTCCACCGGCCAGGGAAGCCACCGCCAGCAGCATGCGTCCGCGGCCGATCAGCTTGCCTTCGACAGAGACCTCCGCGAGCGCCTGGGTCGGCTTGACGCGCGACGCCCTTCTGCCGGCGCCAAGGGCACCGGCAAGGGCCGCGAGGATCGCCACCGCCATGGCGGCCACGGTCGGAATCCAGCCTTGCCGGAAGGCCAAGCCGTCCGCGGCGATCCCGCGCTCGACCAGCTGGTCAAACATGAACTGGCCCAGGAACCGGCCCGGAAAGTAGGCCAGTGAGGTGGCGAGTATGGACAGCAGCAACGTCTCGCGGGAGATCAGCCGGCGCAGGTGACGAGGTGTCGCTCCCACGGCTCGCAGCAACGCCAGATCCCGCTGGCGCTGGGCGATCGAAAGGGCGAGCATGGAGGCCACCCCGAAGATGGACACCAGGATCGCGAAGGCGGTGAGGACACCGGCCAGAGCCATCACGGTGACGCCGCTCGCCTTGGCCTCGCGTAGTTCGGCCTGCCCCCGCTTGTCGCCCACCAGGGTGACGGTTCCGCTGCCCAGCTTGGCGTCGATTCGCTCCTGGAGCTCGCTGACGTCCGCTCCCGGCTTGGCCTGCACACCGATCGCGTCGACGGTACCCGGCGGTGGGGCTCCCTCGAAGACGAAACTCTTGGTCTTTTGTACGCCGGGCAGCGCCGCGATCGTGTCCGCCAGCCCCGCGTCGATGCGGACCCGCTCGGGCAGGATAGGAGGTTCGTCAGTGTCGCCGCCGGAGCCGCGGTACTCCTGGTCGCCGGTGACGATGACGTCGGCCGAGGCCAGCCGCTGCGGCGGCACATCCGTGCGGATGCCGGTCTCGATCAGGCCGCCACAGGCCATCATGATGGCCGCCGCGAGGAACATGGCGAGAAAGGCCGCCACGAACATGCCCGCGCGAAACCGCAAGGTACGCAGAGCGAGCTGCAGCATCAACGCTGCCCTCCTCGGTTCCTCGCCGGCTGCGGGCGGGGGCCTTCGACGGCGAACGCGCCCAGGTGAGTCATTCGGTCGGCAACGGATTCGGCGGTCGGCGAGTGCAGCTCACCGGCCAGCCGCCCGTCGGCGAGAAACAGGACGCGGTCGGCGTACGACGCCGCGACCGGATCGTGGGTCACCATCACGATCGTCTGACCGGCCACCCGCGAGGAATGCCGCAGCAGCTGGAGAATGTCTCGCGCGGTCCTGGTGTCCAGCGCACCGGTCGGCTCGTCGGCGAAGATGACGGCGGGGTCGCTGATCAACGCCCTGGCGATGGCGACCCGCTGCTGCTGTCCGCCGGACAGCTCCGCCGGACGGTGGTTGCTCCGCTGGGCAAGGCCGACCTGGTCGAGGACCTGCGCAACCCGGCCCCGTTTCGGTTTACGGCCGGCGAGCCGCAGCGGCAACGTCACGTTCTGCCGCACGGTTAGGACCGGAAGCAGGTTGAACGCCTGGAAGACGAAGCCGATCCGGTCTCGCCGTAGTTTTGTCAACTCGGTCTCGTTCATCTCGCTGAGCTCGTGCTCCTCGAGCAGAACCGAGCCGGACGTCGGCTGATCGAGCCCGGCCGCACACTGCAACAAGGTGCTCTTGCCGGAACCGGACGGCCCCATGATCGCCGTGAAGGTTCCTCGGCCGAACTGCGTCGTCACCTCCTCCAGCGCCACCACCTGGTTATCGCGCCTTCCATAGACCTTGCGGACGGCCGTCAGCCGAATCGCGTCGGCGTAGTCTCCGGTGTTCTTCAACGTTTATTCCTGCCGCTTTGCCGGACAATTCCGCCACCAACTCTTCCGGGCACCGCGGTGCCGCACATCGTTCGCCGAGACCGTCTTCGCCTGGTGCACGCGGACCAGCCCGGCTCGCTCTCTGGTGCGGACGCACTACACACGTGCGGCAAGGCTGATCGTCGGCGGCTGCGCGGAATCAGGAGACGCCCTCTAGGCTGAACGAGTGTTGCGGTGGATGGACGTCGATGACGAACTCGCGTAGTTCACTCGCGCCGCCGGTCGGGTCGTGGTGGCGGGAGGGAACGGCCGTCGCGGTGGCGTTCGTGCTCTGCCTGCTCGGTGGGGCGCTTCAGGTCGACGACACGGTGACACTCCCACCAGTGCCGGCCTACTTCCTCGCCGCGGTGTCGTCCGGGTTGCTCCTGGCGCGGCACCGCGCGCCCGTGACCACTTTGATCTCCACGACCGTGTGCGGCATGGTCGTCGCGCCGATGGGTTCGCTGTCAACCCCGCTCATGCTGGCCCCTGCCGCCATCAGCGCCTACTCACTCGCCAAACGCGCCGAACGACGACTGGTGCTCGCCGTCCTGCTCCCATCGGCGACGCTGCTGGCCGCCGTACCTCCCTTCTTCGAACCCGACTTCTCGTGGGCGGATATCAGCAGGTTGGCGACCGTGGCCGCGGCGCCGCTCGTGGCCGCCATGTTCGGTCGCTCGACGCGGCACCGGCTGGCATACCTGAAGATCATGGAGGAACGGGCACGCTGGGCCGAGGAAAGCCGGGACGAGGAGGCCCGCCGGAGGGTGGCCGAGGAACGGCTCCGCATCGCTCGCGAGCTGCACGACCTGGTGGCCCACCAGATCACCCTGGCCAACGCGCAGGCCACCGTCGCCGCCCACCTCTTCGCTACCCGCCCGGAACAGACCCGCACGAGCCTGAACGAACTGGTCAGGACCACTCGCCAAGCCCTCGACGAACTGCGGGCCACTGTCGGTCTGATGCGCCAGCCCGACGACACATCCGCACTCACCGATCCGGCGCCCGGGCTGTCGCAGGTCCCCACGCTGCTGAAGACCTTCCGCAGCGCGGGCCTGGCGGTGTCGATGCACGAGGACGGCACAGCCAGGCCGCTGCCACCGTCCATCGACCTCACCGCCTACCGCATCATCCAAGAGGCCCTGACCAACGTGACCAAGCACGCCGCCACCGGCAGCGCCGAGGTGCGCCTCACCTGGAACCGCGACCACGTGACCATCACGATCACCGACGATGGCGGGGGACTCCGTAAGCTACAAGCGCACCCGCCCGGCTACGGTCTGATCGGAATGCGTGAACGGGCCACTGCGGCCGGCGGAACTCTCACCGCGGGTGTACGTCCCCAAGGGGGTTTCCTCGTCTCCGCCCACCTGCCTCTTCCCGCCGCCGAGAACACAGCGCGGATAACCGACGGAGCGACCGATGGCGAGGGCCGATGATCCACAACGCACCAGGCGACGAGCCGGACACCGGTGGGGCGGCCGGGGATGACACTGTGCCGCTCCGGGTTCTCCTCGCCGACGATCAGGCGTTGCTACGCGGCGCCTTCCGCACCCTCCTCGACAGCGCCGACGACATCGTCGTGGTCGGCGAGGCGGGCGACGGCAGGCAGGCGGTGACCCTGACCCGCACGTTGCGCCCGGACGTGGTGATCATGGACATCCGGATGCCCGGCACGGACGGCCTCGCCGCCACCGTGGAGATTTGCGCGGATCCGGATCTGCGTGCCACCCGCGTACTGATCCTCACCACGTACGAGACAGACGAGTATGTCGCACAAGCCCTGCGCGCAGGGGCCGGCGGCTTCATCGGCAAGGGGATCGAGGCGCAAGACCTGCTCGACGCCGTACGCACGATCGCCAGCGGTGACACCCTCCTGTCCCCCGCGGCGACCCGCTCCCTCGTGACCCGTTTCCTCGCTACGCCGGCCGGTACCGCAGCACGCCATCCCGAACGACTCGCCGCCCTCACCCCGCGCGAACGCGAGATGGTCGCTCTCGTCGCGACCGGTCTGTCCAATCTGGAGATCGCCGATCGGATGTACCTCAGCCCCTTCACTGTCCGCGCCCACGTGCAGCGCGCCATGACCAAGCTGGACGCACGCGACCGCGCGCAACTCGTTGTCATCGCCTACCAGACCGGCCTTGTAACCGCCGACCCCAACAGCGGCACCGCCCAGCCGTGATGTGAGAGGGCGTTTGATTTGAGTAGATTGCGGCTTATGTTCTAGTAGGTGCCTCGCCAGGTTGGAGTGGTCTCGTCCGTTATACGCATGGTCAGATTGTTGATCGACGCGATGTGAATCACGGCTTGGGAGCTGGCGGGTAGAGTCTCATATTATTCCGCGATCGGGGTTATCCCGAGCTGACGCTGTCGAGGTGGGGTGGCGGATGGCCCGGTCGGGATAATAGCGTCGGCTGCGGCCGGAAGACTTGACCGAGGAGGTCGCCGACCGGTTTCTGAGAGACCGACGGGGCGAGTACCGCAAGTTCCGCAGCAGGCGAGGGCTTGCACCGCTACTGGTTCATCTCCGGCAGATCGGCGTGGTGCCGCCGCCGGAGCCGGTGCCGCTGGACCTCCGCCCTGACGTGGCAATGCTGGTGCGGGAGTATCGGCAGTTTCTCGTGCATGAGCGTGGGCTGGCCAAGGTCTCCATCCGCCGCTACCTGATCGCTGTCCGCACCTTCCTGACTCTGCTGTCCAGCCCGTTGGACGGCGGGCTGGACCGGCTGTCGGCGGCCCAGGTCTCCCAGTTCGTGCTCGACCAGGCAGGACTGCGTAGCGTCCCCGACGCCAAGAGCATGGTGACCGCGTTGCGGTCGCTGCTGCGCTTCTTGTTCGTGACCGGCCGGATCAATCGGGACCTGGCTACGGCGGTGCCCACCGTTGCCAACCGCAGGCTGAGTTCTCTGCCCGGGCGGTTGCAACCTGGGCAAGCCGATCTGCTGCTGGCCAGTTGTGATCGCGACACCGCTCTCGGCCGCCGCGACTTCGCGATTTTGACCGCGCTGTCCCGGCTGGGACTGCGTGTCTGTGAGGTCGCCGCCATGCAACTCGGCGACATCGACTGGAGAAGGGGACAGATGGTCATCTCGTACGCCATGACGTGCGGGACCAGCCACTTGCCGAACTGGCCGCCGATCGGCCTGGCCGCCGCGAACCCGGCCCGGAAGGTGGCCGCGTGGTCCTGGTCGTAGTCGTCGCCGCTGGGCAGCAGCAGCAGATCGGGACGGAGCCGGTCCATCCGCTCCTGCAGCAGGTCCACCAGCTCGCGCAGGCCGACGGTGTCCAGGCGCTCGGTGAGCTGCCGATCCCCGTAGGCGATCTCGTAGCCGAACCCGAGCAGCTCGTCATCGGCGTGCGGCGAGACCAGCAGAACACGGTCAAAGCGGCGCATAGCGCCCCCTGACGTCCTCGCGGGTCTCGTAGTAGTCCGCCGTGGTCGCCGCGCGCAGCGCCGGCATCTTCTCGAACGACTCCGCCTCGGCGTAGGCGCCGCCGTGCAGGCGCCGCCCGTCGGTGTGCATGATGAGCGAGTCGCTGCCGAGCAGGTCGCGCACCCGCTCCGCGAGCCTGCCGATCGTCGTGCGATTGGCGGGGTTGCCGATGTTGACGGTCGGCTCGCCGGCGCCTGCTGCACGAAGGTGGGCATCACGAAACCCCCGGCGCGCGACTGCCGCTGCCCGGCGACGTTGAACGGGCGGATCACCACCGCCCGCAGCCCCCGGGCCATGCTGTTGACCGTCATCGCCTCGACCACGGCCTTGGCGACCTGGCGTTGTAGGCCGTGGGCACCCGGAGAGGGTCCCGCTCGTCCAGGACGCCGCTGCGGCCGTAGACCTCCGCCGAGCTGAAGACGCACAGCGGGACGTCGGCCGCCAGGCACGCCTCCACGACGGCGCTCGAACTGGCCACGATGTCATAGCCCAGCGTGCCCGCCCGGGGCAGGATCCCGGCGGGGCCGACGTGCGAGGCGGCATGGATCACCCGGTCGACCTCGGCCGCGGCACCGGCGGGCAGGCCCGCGCCCTGGCCGCGCGCGGCTGGACGGTCACCGCCGTGGACTACGCCGCGCCCGCGGTGGCGGCGGCGCGGCGTCTCGATCCGGGCGCGTCGGTGACGTGGCGGACGGCCGACGTCACGGACCCGGCGAGCGTCGACCCCGGCGGCCGGCTCGGCGGCACCGTCACGCTGGTGCTCGACAACGGCTGCCTGCACGGCATCCCATCCCGGCGGCGGCCCGGATGGGCCGCCGCGGTCGAGACGCTCGCTGCACCCGGCGCCGATCTGCTGGTACGGGCCGCCGCCCCGCGCCGCCTCGGTGTCGGCCCGGCCGGGATCGACGCGACCGATCTCGCCGCGCTCCTCGGTGCGCGCTGGTCACCCCGGCCCGCACCGGGCCCCGGCTGGTACCACTACCGCAGGCGAGCGTGATCGCGCTGCCCGGCCCGTGAACGGGCTGGCGGGGAAGCACCGGCCAGGTTCACCGGCCGCACCCAAGGAGCCGGATTCACCGGCCGCTCTCGGCCGCACCCGAGGCGCCGGGAAGCGCCGGGTCAGGTTGACCGGCCGCTACCGGCCGGACCCGAGGCGCGGAAGGTGCGCCGGTACGCCGACGGGACGACCCCCGCCTCCGCCGCCAAATGCCGCCGCAGTGAGGTGGCGGTAGCGAAGCCGACCTCGTGGGCGACCCGCTCCACCGGCAGGTCGCTGGACTCCAGCAGGTGCCGCGCCCGCCGCAGCCGCTGCTGGGTCAGCCAGCGGCCCGGGCTCAGACCGGTCTCCTGCCGGAAGCGCCGGGCGAAGGTACGGGTGCTCATCGAAGCGTGCGCGGCCAGCTCGTCCAGCGACAGGGGCAGCTCCAGCCGCCGCAGCGCCCAGTCGCGGGTCGGCCCGGTGCCGGCTTCGCTCGCCGGCGGCAGCGGCCGCTCGATGTACTGCGCCTGCCCGCCGTCCCGGTACGGCGGCACGACGCACTGGCGGGCGACCTGGTTGGCGACCTCGCTGCCGTGGTCCTGGCGCACCAGGTGCAGGCAGACGTCGACGCCGCTCGCCGCCCCCGCGGAGGTCAGCACGTCGCCGTGGTCGACGAAGAGCACCCCGGCGTCCAGCTCGACCCGGGGGAACAGCTCCTGGAAGATCTCGGTGAGCGCCCAGTGGGTGGTGGCCCGGCGCCCGTCCAGGAGACCGGCGGCGGCCAGCAGGAAGGCGCCGGTGCAGATGGACACCAGGCGGGTGCCGGGGCGGACGCGCGACAGGGCGGCGAGAGCCTGCTGGTCCGGGGCGGTGGGCGAGGTCACGGAGATCGCGCACGGAGGGATGATCACCGTGTCCGCCTCGGCCAGCACCTCGGGACCGTGCCCGGGGACGATCGTCAGGTCGGCATCGGTACGCACCGGCTGCCCGTCCACGCTCGCCGACAGCACCTCGTAGCGGCCGTCGGCGGAGCCCAGCACCCGGTGCGGGATGCCGAGCTCGAAGGGGTAGACGCCGTCGAGAGCGAGGACGACGACCTTGTGGGCATCGGGTCGCGGGGGCGGGGCCAGCGCGGCCGCGCGGCAGGCGAGCTCACGGAGCCGCTGAGGTGCGGGACGGGTGGAAGGATCGGCAGGCATGGCATGAATGTATCGGAGGCTGACCTTCTTGCCATCGACCCGGGCGCGACCGTACGGCCAGGATCGAGGCATGACGACGACGTACAGCAGTGCTGCCCCCACCATGCTCGCCCTGCACCAGACGGCCCTCGGCGGCCCGGAGGTGCTGCGGCTGACCGAGGTTCCGCGGCCCGTGCCCGGTGTCGGGGAGATCCTCGTGGCCGTGCACGCGGCGGGGCTCAACCCCACGGATTTCAAGCACCGCGCCCTGAGTATTTTCCTGCCGCCCCCGCCGCTGACCCTCGGCTGGGACGTCTCCGGCACCGTGGTGGAGACCGGCCCGGGTGTCACGCTCTTCCAGCCCGGCGACGAGGTGTTCGGCATGTTGCCCTACCCGCACGGGGCGGGCTCCCACGCCGAGTACGTGGCCGGCCCCGCCCGCGCCTTCGCCGCCAAGCCCGCGGAGATCGACCACGTCCAGGCGGCCGCCCTGCCGCTCGCCGCGCTCACCGCCTGGCAGGCCCTCGTCGAGACGGCGGGCCTGCGGGCCGGGCAGCGGGTGCTGATCCACGCGGCGGCCGGCGGCGTCGGTCATCTCGCCGTGCAGATCGCCAAGGAGCGCGGCGCGCACGTCACCGGTACGGCCAGCGCCCCCAAGCACGACTTCCTGCGCGAGCTCGGCGCGGACGCCTGCGTCGACTACCGCGTCGAGGACTTCGCCGGCACCGAGGAGCGCTACGACGTCGTCCTCGACGCGCTCGGCGGGGAGACCACCACCCGTTCCGTGGACGTGCTCCGCCCCGGCGGCGTCCTCGTCTCCCTGCTGCGGGGCGCCGAGGACACCCGCGCCGCGGCCGAGAAAGCGGGGGTGCGCGCGGTCACCCTGATCGTCGAGCACGACCAGGCGGGGATGCGCGCCATCGCCGACCTCGCCGCCTGGGGCAGGCTCCGCGCGCACGTCTCCGGCACCTTCCCCCTCGCCGAGGGCGCCCGGGCCCACGCTCAGGGGGAGACGGGCCGCACGACGGGCAAGCTGGTCATCACCGTACGCTGAGGCGCAGACGTCGCGGGCCGTTCCTGAAGATCTCGAACGTCACGCCGGCGGCCGGTCGAGCTTGGCGGCCACGGCGTCGAGCACCCAGTCGAGGCCGGTCGCGAAGGACGTCTCGGCGTCCACGTCCGTGCCGTCGTGCACGAACGTGGCCACGGCCGGGAAGCGGCCCGTGGCCGGCATCTTCGTCACGTGCGGGCCGCGGGCGTGCTGCCAGTCGCGCACGGGTTGACTCCTGGCGGCTGCCGGGATCGGAGACGAAGCGCGATGAGCTTGCGCGCGCCTACGGCGCCGATGGCTATGCGCTGGTGGAAGCGGTGTATGCGCCGTTCTCCCCGGCCTGGTTACGGAATCTGCCCGCGGTGCAGGCGCTGCAGGTCATGTTGATCCAAAACTATGTGCGCGTCACCGACCACAAGGGGCGGGAGGTGGTTCAGCGGCGGCGGCCCCTCGAAGACGGCGGAGAGGGACTGCCGCCGGTCAGAGTGCGGCTGACCTCCCCCTACGACACTGATGCCCGGTGGGCGGCCAAGGGCGACGACATGTTCTGGAACGGTTACAAGCTGCACGTCAGCGAGACGTGCCACACCCCCGCCGGCACGAACGGCAAGACGATCGTGCCGCCCAACCTGATCACGAACGTCGCCACCACGGACGCGACCGTGCCCAACAGCCAGATGACCGAGAAGATCCATCAGATGCTCGCGGCACGCAGGCTGCTGCCCGGCGAGCACTACCTCGATTCCGGCTACCCGTCTGCGGAACTCCTCGTCGATGCCCGCCAGAGGTTCGGGATCGCGCTCATCACCCCGGTTCTGCTGGATCACTCATCGCAAGCCCGCGCCGCCGCCGGCTACAACCGTGCGGCGTTCACCATCGGCTGGGACGCCGAACAGGTCACCTGCCCGCAAGGACGGGCGAGTTCCTCGTGGAGCCCGTGCGCCCAGCGCGACACCGAGGCGATCGTGGTCAAATTCAGCGGCGAGATCTGCCGGCCGTGCCCGGTTCGCTCCTTGTGCACCTCGGCCAAGAAGGGCGGACGCCAGCTCACCATCCGCGCCCGCCCCCTTCAACAAGCCCTTGACCAGGCACGTGCTGATCAGACCACCAAGGGCTGGCAGGACAAATACAAGCTCCGCGCCGGAGTCGAAGGCACCATACGCCAGGCCGTCGCGGTCACCGGAGTCCGCCGAGCCCGCTACCGAGGACTGGCGAAGGTTCACCTCGAACACGTCTTCTCCGCCGTGGCGCTCAACCTCATCCGCCTGGACGCCTGGTGGAACGGGAACCCGCTCGACCGGACCCGCACCAGCCACCTTGCCCGCCTCGAACTGGCAGAACTCGCTCTCGCAGCCTGAGGCGAGTTAACCAGCAGGGTCCGCGATCTCGGCGCCCCCGCCCGAAGTCCGCGGGGTCAGCTACTTCTCCGACGCTTCCCTCCAGCAGCCCGCGGCCGGCGTTCCCACTCTCCTGTGCGGCCCGGCGACCCGAACCTCACGCACCAGACCGACGAGCGGGTCGACGTCCGGGCGCTGGAACACGCCGCCGAAATCCTCACGATGCTTCCTTTGGTTCTGGAGGCACCGGAAGCCGCGTGACAGTCGGTGGGCCGGCGCCCGGCCACCTCCCGTCAGCTCAGCAGGGGGGAGCCGTTTGTCAACTCGGTGACTTGGTTGCGGGGGCCCGCGAAGATCACGCCGACGATGTCGGAGTCGGACTCGGCCGGGGTGGCGAGCTCGGCCAGGTACGCCTCGTAAGTGCGGGCCCGGAGGCCAGTTGCTCCCGCTCGCCGGCGAAGCGGTAGAGGCGGGTCGGCTCGGCCGGGTCCGCGGTCAGGATGGGCACCGGCGCCGGTGCCGAGGACGGTCGCCGCGTTGACCGTCTGGTTGGTGGGTAGCGCGGCTCGGGCGACGAGCTTCCGGGACGTGGGGCCCTACCGCTGAGATGCGTGCCAGAACCCAGGTCACAGGTTGTCGACGAGCCCCTCGAGATCCCGCTCGCCGTCACGGGTCTGCACGCCCGCGGCCAGCTGCTTCCGGGCGATCTCGACCATGTCCTCGGTGAACAGTGAGTACAGGAAGGCGTTTTCGACGACGTAGGCCGTGTTGGGGGCGGGCGGGGTCGCGGCCCTGACGGTGGCCTTGATCGCGGCAACGACCTCGGGGCGTACTCCCGCGATCCGGCGGGCCAGGGTGTCGACGAAGGAGTCGATCTCGTCGGCGGGCAGAGCCCGGTTCACCAGGCCGTAGCGCTCGGCCACTTCGGCGCCGACGAGCTGGCCACCGATGAGCAGTTCCAGGGCCCGGGCCGGGCCGAGCAGGCGGGTCATGTTCACCGTGCCACCGCCCCCGGGAAGGATCGCCAGGGTGGACTCGGGCTGGGCCTGACCCGATTTGCCGATCGCGGCGAACCGCATGTCGAGGGACATCAGGAACTCGTTGCCGGCGCCCCGGGCGAAACCGGCCACCTTGCCGATGGTGACCTGCGGGAGGTCGCGGACCTCGGCTCCCATGGCTTGGAGGATGTTCAGGCCGTCGGGGATCACGGCGCCCGGCGCGGCGTCGATCGCGGCCTGGGTGGCGGCGGGCAGGGCCTCCGGGTCGGTGAGGTAGGCCATGTCGCCGTGAGCGCTGAAGAACTCCGGATCGGCGCTCTGGAACACGATCACCCGCACGGCCGCATCGGTGCGCACCTGATGTGCGAACCCACGCAGTGACGGCAGCAGCACGCCGTCCATCAGATTGAGAGGCGGATGGTCGAGCGACACGGTGGCCACACCGTCCGCGACGGTGATCTCGAGGCCTGCCCAGCTGTGGTAGTCCATGGTGACTCCTTCTCGATGATGCCGGATGTGAGTCCCGGCTCCCAAGACCATATGTGGCAACCACTGAGGCGAACCATGCCCGCACAGCTCAGATGATTGATTATCTGCCTCATCTGCGTCTGATCAAGGTGCTAACGTCGACGTTATGGATCCACTGACCGACGCCCTGGCGATCTCGGGCGTCAAGGGGGCACTGAGCACCCGTGTCGAAGCAGGCGGCCGATGGGCGATCACCCTGGACGACTATCCCGGGGCGGCACTGCATGCCGTGACCGCAGGCAGTACCTGGCTCACGGTCGCCGGACACGAACCGGTGGAACTAGCGGCCGGCGACGTGGTCCTGCTGCCCGCCGACACCCCGCACGGCCTCACCGACGACCCCACGGACACGGGCAGCGCCGGACGCGGTCGATGCGAGCATGTGGCCGCTCGCGGGCGCGGCACCGGTGAGGTGATCAGCCTCGGGTCGCAGCCCGCGACCACGCGGATCGTCACCATTCACTACGACTGTGACCCGGCCGCGCTCACCCAGATCCTGACCCTGTTACCAGGTCCCGTGCACGTGCGGGCCGAGGCGGGGACGCCCGGGCTGACCGACACGGTGCGCATGCTCGCCCGGGAACTCGCCCAACCGCAGCTCGCCACGCCTGCCGTACTGAAAAGCCTCATCGACATCATGCTCGTGCAGATGCTGCGCGCCTGGCTCGCGGTGAATCCTCCTGAGTGCTTCGGCACCTGGCTGGGTGCCCTCTACGACCCCGTCATCGGCAAAGCGCTACGGCACCTGCACGCGAATCCGGCCATCCCCTGGACGACCTCGACGCTCGCAAAAGCCATCTCGGTCTCCCGTGCGACCCTCGCCCGCCGCTTCCCGGCCGCCACGGGATACACCCCCGCGGCGTACCTGGCGAACTGGCGCATGGATCTGGCCGCCGTGCAGCTACGCGACAGTCATGGCTCCCTCGAGACCATCGCCGAGGCGGTCGGTTACAGATCGGTACCGGCATTCACCCGCGCTTTCACCCGAGCCCACGGACGCACGCCCGGGCGCTACCGCAGCGAGACACGCAGCCACAACGGTACGGCCTTCCAGTTGGAGACGCCCGCCCCGTCGAGCCTGACGATCAGTCATGACCTCATGAAAACGCCGACCGGAGAGCCGCCCCCTTGATCATCTTCGGGCATTCGACTGCGCCCGACCCGATGGGGATCCTTCAGCCAACCAGGGCTTCCGGGCCGTCGGCCTGCAAACCGAGTTCGCCGCTGCCCTCGCGACCCGTCGAGGACGGGATCCGGCGCGGGCGCGAAGACCGCGTCAGCACGACGGTGCTCGACCTGACCGGCCGGCCGCCCCGCACCTTCGCGCGATTCGTCTCGGAGCACGCGAACGAGTGGCGCGCGAAATGACCAACGGGCTGGGTGCCCGTTGCCTCAGGCCGGCAAGGGAAGCCGCTTGGTCGGCTTGGTGACCTGGTTGCGCGGGCCCGCGACGATCGTGACAGTCCGAGCATCCCCAGCATCATCGGCAGGGCCGAACGCGGGACGAGCAGGGGCGCGAGCCCGGCGATGCCCGTGGCGCCCCAGGCCTGGCGTCACGCCTCGTCATGGCGGATCCCTTTCCTTCTTGACACGGACATCGTTCTCACCGCGACGTGCCGGACAGCGCCGGGGCGTGCGGACCGCCCGCCTCCGTCGCCGGCCGGCGGCCGCGGATCCAGCGGACCAGGCCGAGGAGGACCGACCGCAGCGCCTCGGCCCGACGGCTGGACGGGACGAACATCTGCTGCTTGAGCCGCGCGGTGCGCTGGTGCTTGGTGATGAACGGCCGCAGCCCGGCCTCCCAAGCGTCCAGAGCGGCGGCGAGGTCGTCGGGGTGCTCCCGCAGGGCCACGCCCAGCGCGGCGCCGCCGCGCAGCGAGAACGTGGCACCCATGCCCGAGTAGAGGTTCATGCACCACGCCGCGTCCCCCACCAGCACGACCCGCCCCTTGCTCCACCGCGGCATCCGTACCTGGTGCACCGAGTCGAACAGGTGGTCCGGGGCCTGCTCCAGGGAGTCCAGGACGTGCCGCACCACGGGATCGTCCATGCCCGAGAAGACCGAGCGCAGCCGATCGACCCGCGACCCGCTGAACTGGTCCTGGATGTCCGTCGTCCGGTAGGTCAGCAGCGCGGTGGGCGCGTGGTCAGCGAGCCCGAACACCCACACCGCCCGCTTCGCACGCGCGATGATGATGCTGTCACTCGCCTCGTAGGAGGGCGCCTGCTCCTTCAGTTGGAAGGCGCAGATCATCGCGTTCCAGGTGGTCAGGTAGTCCTCGTTCGGACCGAACACGATCCGGCGCACGCTCGAGCGCATCCCGTCCGCGCCGACGACCAGGTCGAAGCTCTCGTGGGACTGCGCACCGGTGCCGGCGTTCTTGAGCAGGACCTGGACTTCGGCAGGCCCCTCGGTGATCGCGACCGGAGTGGTCCCGAACCGCACGTCGACGCCGGTGATGCTCTGCCACAGCGCGGCCTCGATGTCCCCGCGCAGCACCGCTGCGGGCTCGCCGGGCTGGTCCAGGAATCCCAGAGCCGGCCTGCGTCCACCCCGACGACCCACCGACCACGAATTCGCGCCGGCCGCCCGTTCCGGGTTGCGGGTGTGCAGGTGGTCGGCGATGCCCAGGTCGACAGCGGCCCGCCGACCTTCCGGGAACAGCCCGACGAAGTAGCCTCCGGTACGCCGCTCAGGCGCCCGTTCGACGATCACCGGCGTCCAACCGGCCCGGCGCAGCCCGATCGCCGCGGACATCCCCGCGATCCCGAGCCCGACCACTAACGCCCTCTTCCGCATGGCGGTCACCGCGCCGTGCCGGACAGGGCAGCGGCCGCCGCTGCGGTGTACTCCGCTGCCATTCGGCGGTGGACGACCCTGCGGATCAGATCGAGAACGACCGAACCCAGCGCCTCGACCAGGCGGCTGGACGGGACGAACCTCTGTTGCTTGATCCGCGCGGAGCGCTGCTGCCTGGTGATGTAGGGCCGCAGGCCGGCCTCCCAGGCGTCCAGAGCGGCGGCGAGGTCGTCGGGGTGCTCCCGCAGGGCCACGCCCAGCGCGGCGCCGCCGCGCAGTGAGGACGAGGAGCCCATGGCCGAGTAGGTGTTCATGCACCAGGCCGCGTCCCCCACCAGCACGACCCGCCCCTTGCTCCACCGGGGCATCCGCACCTGGTGTATCGAGTCGAACACGTGGTCACGGGCCTGCTCCAGGGAGCCCAGGACGTGGCGCACCACGGGGTCGTCGTCCATCCCGGAGAAGACCGCGCGCACCTGCTCGATCGACGACCCGGCGAACCGGTCCGGGATGTCCTCTGTGCGGTAGGTCAGCCACGCGCAGGGCGCGTGGTCGGCGAGTCCGAACACCCACATCGCACGCTTGGGGCGCGAGACGATGATGCTGTCGCTCGCCTCGTAGGAGGGCACTTGCTCCTTCATCTGGAACGCGCAGATCATCGCTTTCCAGTTCGCCATGTAGTCCTCGTCCGGACCGAACACCATCCGGCGCACGCTCGATCGCATCCCGTCCGCGCCGACCACGAGATCGAAGTCCTCGCGGTACTGCTTCCCGGTGCCTGCGTTCTTGAGCAGGACCTGCACCCCGCCTGCGCCCTTGGTGATCTCGACCGGAGCGGTCGCGAACCGCACCTCGACCGCGTCCTCGGTCCCGTCGCCGGTGATGCTCTGCCACAGCGCGGCCTCGATGTCGCCGCGCAGCGTCGCCGCCAGCCCGCTGGGCGTGTCCAGCAATCCAAGAGCCGGCTTCCGCCTGCCCCGACGATCCACCGACCACGAGTTCCCGCCCGGTCGCCATTCCGGGTTGCGGGTGTGCAGGTGGTCGGCGATCCCCAGGTCGGCCGCGGCCTGCACACCCTCCGGGAACATGAAGATGAAGTAGCCCCCCGTCCGACGCTCGGCTGCTCGTTCGACGATCACCGGCGTCCAACCCGCCCGGCGCAGCCCGATCGCCGCGGACATCCCCGCGATCCCGAGCCCCACCACCAGTGCCCTCTTCTGCATGGCTTTCCTCTCTCCGATCACGTTCTGTGGGATGGCTCAGTCCGGCACGACGACGGCGCGGCTGCGGCCGGTGTGTGCCCACGCCTCACCGACCCGGCTCAGCGGGAACGCGGTGTAGGGCAGTTGCAGGGACCCGTCGGCGAAGCGGGCCATGACCTCGGGCGCCTCGGCGAGCATCTCCTCGGCGGACCGCGATCCGACGCCGCTCCCGGTGATGCGGATCCGTCTGCTGCGCAGCAGGTCCGCGGGCAGCGACGCCTCCAGGCCCGCGAGCGAGCCGATCTGCACGTAGGCCGTGTTTGCCTCGGTGTCCTCGCCGCTGCGACCCAGCACGGCGAAGGTGGCCTCAGCGACGGGTCCCCACAGGTAGTCCAGTACGAGACCGGGCGACGTCTCGGACACCGCATCAGCCAGCGCCTTCTCCAGGCCGTCGGGTCCGTCCTGGAGAAGCGACACAGTCGTCGCTCCCGCGCCGCGCAGCCGCTCCAGCGCCGCGGGATCGCGCCCGGCGGCGACGACCCGCTCCGCCCCGAGTACCAACGCCCCCTGCACCGCAAGGCTGCCCGACATCCCCGTGGCGCCCAGCACCAGCACGGTGCCCAACGTCCCCACTTCCTTGCGTCGCGCGGTGAGGACCATCCAGCCCGACAGGGCGGGGTTCATGCCCGCGGCGATCGCGAGCGGATCCGCCCCCGCCGGAACCTCCGCCTGGAAGGGAGCGACCAGCCGCTCGGCCATCGTCCCGAAGGGCGGACGCGCGTATCCGGTGTAGACCAGGCGACCGTCACCGGTGCGGGCGACCGCGTCGATCCCGGGCACCAGCGGATACACCCTCCGGCCGTGGTGGTAGTGCCGCCCGGAGGCCAGCCCGCGCACGACGTTGTGCAGGCCCGCGCCGACGAGGTGCAGCGGTTCGTGACCGTGCGGGACCACCGGCTCGGGGAAGTCACCACAGACGGGTGAGACATCGGGGGCAGTGACGATCGCAGCACGCATTTCCTGTCTCCTTAACTAAGTTAGACGCTGTGGCCAGCATGATTGAACAACGTTAAGGTGTCAAGTATGACCAAGGGCATCACTCGGGAGCGGATCATTGCGGCGGCGCTCGACCTCCTCGACGACAAGGGCATGGACGCTCTCACCGTCCGCGCGCTCGCCGCCCGGCTCGGCGTCCGCGCACCCGCCCTGTACTGGCACGTGCGCAACAAGCAGGAGCTGCTCGACGAGATGGCCACCGAGGTCATGCGTCGCGTGAGCAGCGCCTTCGCCGCGGTCCCGCCCGCCGACGGCTGGCGCGACGACCTCACCGCCTACGCCCGCGTCCTACGCTCGGAGTACCTGCTCCACCGCGACGGGGCCCGCATCTTCAGCGGCACCCGGATCACCGACCCGGACGTGGTCCGCATGAAGGAGCCGTTGTTCGAACGCTGGACCGCAGCCGGCTGGAAGCCCGTCGACGCGGACGACGCCCTCGACGTGGTCACCGCGTTCGTCGTCGGCTTCGTCATCGAGGAGCAGGAGCGGCGCCAGTCCACCACGACCGATCCGACGCGCTACTCGACCACCGAGCGCGACGCCTGGCTCGGCGAAGGCGCGTCACTGGTGAAGGAGGCCGGGCACCTCCACGACGACGGCGACCAGCGCTTCGAACGGCATCTCGGCATCGTCCTCGACGGGCTCGCCGCCCGACCGGACGCGTGAGTCATCCGCGCCTGCGAGCCGGCACGAGTCGCCGCCGGGCCTGACGCGAAGATTCCGGGGATCCGTTGGAGAAGTAGCTGACTCCACTGACTTCGGTCAGCTGTCTTCATGGACGTGTTTCTTCCCGTCCGGGCCCACCGACCCGGCTGAGTCGAGCCCGGTGCGGGGAGAGGCGCGAGGATGGGGTTCTGGACGCGTTCGTAGATCACCGAGCTGCGGAAGCTGATCACCTCGCGTCGTTTGCTGAGGCGGTCGACGAGGAACACGTGCAGTTGACGTCGGGCCGTCAACGAATCTCGGACGCGACGCCAACCTGCTCAACGACATGGCACCGGTGTTGGCCCTGGTCGCGACAATCTATCGGGGCGCTGATTGTCAGCGCTCTGCTCGGTTGGTGTCGGTGTGCGGCTACCAGTGCCGAGTCATGTACAAGCAAACGGGCTCTGTCGCTGATCTTGGGACGTGGAACGATCCGGTAGTTGATCGTATGCGGAGTGCGTTCCGGGATGCGTTGAGGAGTTACTCCCGCATCGCCAGGTGCGCGGCGGCGACGTTCGCCGAGCAGGTGGAAGGGCTGACCAGCCCGCACGCCCACTTCACCCCGCTGCTCAGGCAGCTGCTGACGTCAGTGGCGGTGAGCATGGCCGCCCGCGCGGGCGCCCGGCTGGCGGCTCGGCTCGAGATGCCGGTCGCCAAGGACACCCTGCTGCGGCTGGTCCGATCGCATCCCGAGCCGCCCGTCGGGAGGGTGCGGGCCGTTGCGGTGGACGATGTCGCCCTGCGCAAGGGCGATATCTACGCCACGATCGTGGTCGATTTTGGAGGCCCGGCGTCCGGTGGAGGTGCTGCAGGGCCGGGAGGCGGGCCCGGTGGCCACATGGCTGGCCGCTCACCCGGAGGTGGAGATCGTCACCCGGGATCGTGCCCGCGCTTACGCCGAGGCCGCCCGCACGGGAACGCCTCAAGCCCTGCAAGTTGTTGATCGCTGGCACGTGTGGAACAACCTGACCGAAGCCGTGGAGAAGACGGTCGGTGCGCACCACGGCTGCGTCAAGCAGGCGTATGCCGAGCTGCCCGGCAACGGCGGCGAGCGCGCGGTCCCGCCCGAGCCGCCGGACGGCTATCTGGACGTTCACGGCCGCGAGCGAGCCCTGGTGGCTCGGACGACCAGGCGATATGCCGAGGTTCAGGAGCTGGTGGCTCAGGGCCGTTCGCTCAGGGGCATCAGCCGGGATCTGAATCTCGACTACTACGCCGTGCGCCGCTACGCCCGCGCGGCCGGCCTGGAGGAGCTGCTGGTCGCCGCTACGCACCGGACCACGCTGCTGGATGCCTACAAGCCGTATTTGGATGAGCGGTTCAGCCAGGGGTGTCACAACGCGAGCCTGCTGTTTCGTGAGATCCGGGCACAGGGATACCAGGGCAGTGCGAGCCCGGTCGACCGCTACATCCGGCTGCTGCGCAAGGGCAGTATCGCGCCGCCGCCACCCAGGCCCACGCCCAAACCCCGCAAGATTACAGCCTGGATCGTGACTCATCCCGACAATCTTCGTCCCGACGACGCGCCCGACCTTCAGCAGGTCCGCGAGGCCTGCCCCGAACTGGATGCCACTTTTCGCCATGTCCGCAGCTTCGCCACCATGATGCGCGACCTTCGCGGTGACCGTCTGCCCGCCTGGATCGACGCAGTTCCTGAAGAGGATCTGCCCCACCTGCACCGTTTCGCCCACGGCCTGCGCTACGACCTGGACGCCATCATCGCCGGCCTGCCGGTTCCGTGGAACTCCGGACAGGCCGAGGGCAGAACACGCGAGTGAAGCTGGTCAAGCGGCAGGGCTACGGGAGAGCCAACTTCGATCTCCTGCGGAAGCGGATCCTGATCCGAACATGATCCCCAACCCGTCCCAAGATCAGCGACAGAGCCGCTCATCATGGGCAAGACCCGGCACAAGAACCCCCGCACCGCCATGCGCTACGTCCAACCCGGCGCCGAAGCCATCGCCAGGGTCACCGAGGTCCTGGCACCCCGCCGCCGTACTCACTGATCAGCGATCTCTCAGGTAGGGCAGGAACACTGCCCCTTTCTCTCGTACTTGGTACTGGCCCTCGTCCAGACGAGCCGCGACCGCCTGGCCGAGGCGGTGCGGGAGCGGTGCCGGAGCAGGGGCCGGCGGTGGAGCCCGGGCCCGCGGGGGGGTATGGACGGAGCCCCGCCTCTTGACCTTCAGCGCCTTGCCGGTGGTCAGACCTGGCCGATCCCGCCGTCGACGGGCAGGTCGATGCCGGTGACGAAGCTCGAGTCCGCGGAGGCCAGGAAGAGCGCCGCGGTGGCGATCTCGTGCTCGTCACCGAGGCGGCCGACGGGCACCCGCGAGGCAATCTGCTCCTTGAACCCCGGCGGGAGGTCCGCGAACGCGGCGGTGTCGATCGCGGCGGGGCTGAGGACGTTGACCCGGATTCCGCGCTGCTTCAAATCGGTGGTCCAGGTCCGGGCGAACGACCGCAGCGCCGCCTTGCTCGCGGCGTAGACGGTCGTTCCCGGATCGCCCTTGTCCGCGGCGCCCGACCCGATGAGCACGATCGAGGCGCCGTCGGACAGCAATGGCAGCAGTTTCTGCACGGTGAAGAACGTCCCCCGCACGTTCACCCCGAACACGGCGTCGAACGACTGCTCGGTCACGTCGCCGATGTGCTCGTTCCACGTCCAGACGCCGGCGCTGGCGATGAGCACGTCCACCCGGCCCGCTTCGACCGCCACGACCTCGGCCAGGCGGGCCGCGTCGGAGATCTGGCCGACGTCGCCGAGCACGCCGGTCACGCCGTGGCCGATGGCGGCCACCGCCGCGTCCAGCCGGTCCTGGCGGCGGCCGGTGATGACCACGTGCGCACCCTCCTGGACGAACAGCTTCGCCGTCGCCAGTGCCAGCCCAGAGGTTGCGCCGGTGATCACCGCGACCTTCCCGCCGAGCTTCGCCATGTCGCTCTCCTTGTCTCGAAAAATGAGCATGCTCTCACCTTTGGGTGCTGCTCACTGTAGCGAATATGAGAGCACCCTCAAAGTTGATACGTATCGCACTTTGCTACGGTGACCTCATGCCTGCCACGGGGAACCCGCTGCCCGCTCGCCGGGATGCCCGCCGCAACCGCGAGCGGCTGCTCGAGTGCGCCCGGCGCGCGTTCGCCGGGCAGGGCGCGCAGGCCGCCCTCGACGGCATCGCGCGCGAGGCGGGCCTGGTGGTCGGCACCCTCTATCGGCACTTCCCGACGCGCCTGGACCTGCTGTGCGCGGTGCTCGAGCCGAAGCTGTGCCACGTGATCGAGGAGGTGGAGGCCGCGCTCGGCCTGGAGGATCCGTGGCAGGCCTTCCGCGGCCTGCTCGAAGTCCTGTGTACGGCCCAGGCCGGGGACCGGGCGTTCGCCGACTTCCTGGCGCGGCGCTTCCCCGGCGACGACCGCACCGAGACCGCGCACAGCGAGATCTGCACGCTCGCGCAACGGGTGCTGGGGCGGGCGCAGGCGGCCGGCGTCGTCCGCCCGGACGTCACCGGCGCCGACCTCTTCCTGCTGTTGTGGGCGAGCAGCACGGTAGCCGAGGCCACCCGGCACGCCGCCCCGTCCCTGTGGCGGCGCCACGTTCACCTGGCGCTGGACGGGTTCCGGGCGCCGGACCGGCTCGACCTGGGAGAACCCGCGTGGGACGCGGACCGGCTCTGCCGCGCCATCGCCACCGGGCCATCATGGCAGCCATGACGAAGCTTGTGATCGCGGTTCCGCTGGTCTTCCTTCTGGTCGTGCTCGGGTGGAGCGCGCGAACGCCTGCGTGAGCAGGTGGCCAAGCTCAAGGAACTCCGCAAGGAAGACCAGGACGAGCTGTCCCGGCTACGCGCCGACATCAACGCCCTCGTCCGCGTCGTCAACCAGTCGACTCTGGAGAACCGGCAACTATACGGTGGCGACTCAAACTGATCACGGTTGACCGCCGAAATGGGTGCCAAGATCGGGCCGTATCTCGGCTGGATACCCGATGTGGAACGAAATCCGGCGTCAACGGGGTTCCCACTGGTCAGTGAGTCTTTGTTGGCTCCCGCTTACGGAGGAGGCTTGCGCCGGATTCCGATCGATCTCACAGCGTGACTTCGATCTACGTGTCGCGTGCGGCGAGCCGGGCGAGCGCGGCGGCGCTGGGGCTGCCCGGTCGCGCGGTGTAGATCACCATCCGCAGATCGGTGCCGGGCAGCAGCAGAGTCTGGCAGTCCAGCTCCAGGGCGCCCAGCTCGGGGTGGTGCAGGTGCTTGCGCAGCGTCGGTATGGGGCGTACCTCGTGGTTGCGCCAGCTGGCGGCGAAGTCGGGGCTG
The DNA here is from genome assembly GCF_052245935.1 of Nonomuraea sp. 3N208. NCBI lineage: Bacteria > Bacillati > Actinomycetota > Actinomycetes > Streptosporangiales > Streptosporangiaceae > Nonomuraea > Nonomuraea sp. 3N208. Next base: position 37,402 of record NZ_JBQQBR010000070.1, read on the forward strand.
TGCGCGGCGAACTCGTTGACCAGCTCGCCAAGTACGCGTTCGGCCGGGTACCGGGCGCTGGCCGCGCGCAACTGGGCGGCGGTCTGCCGGGCGTATTCGCCCTGCGAGCCGTCGGCGGCCGAGCAGAGGGTGCCGTTCAGCCGGATGGACAGCCGCACGGCGTTGCGTTCCCCAGCGGGTAGCGACCCGAAGTCGATGATCAGGTCGGCTGCCGCGTTGTTCCAGGCCACAATGTCCTGGCGTTCGTCGGTGAGGTAGGCGGGCACCGGCCCGAGCCGGTCCAGCAGCTCGCGGGCGAAGGCGGGCACCGGCGCCCGGCCGGTCTCCGGGGCGGGCGGGGCCTGCCCGGCCAGCCGCGCCAGGTGCTCGCGCTCGGCGTCGGTGAGCCGCAGTGCCGTGCCCAGCGCGGCTATGACCTGCGGGGACGGATGCGGAGCGCGGGCCTGCTCAAGTCGTTCGTAGTAGCTGGTGGATACCCCGGCCAGCGTGGCCACCTCTTCGCGGCGCAGGCCGGGAGTACGGCGGGCGCGGCGGCCTGGCGGGTGGACAGCCGTGGCCGGCAGCTGGTCCGGGCGCAGCGCCTCCCGCCGGCGACGGAGAAAGTCGGCCAGTTCAGCTCTGCTCACCCGTCCAGGCTGCCACAGTGGCGGCCGCCTTAGCCACGGACCAGGGGTCCGGGGCTTACCCGTCCGTTCCGCGGCGCCCGGATCCGCGGCCAGGCTGGCATGACCACATTTCACGGGACACCGGAGGACGAACATGCCACGCACTCCTGAGGAGACGATCCGCCGACTGCTGGATCTGCTGCTGGCCAAGGACATGGATGCCATCGCCGATCTGTGGGCGGAGCAGGGCACCGGCGAGTTCCCGTTCGCTGCGGGGGACGCGCCGCGGCGGCTGGCGGGGCGGGATGCCGTCCGTGACTATCTGGCCGGATATCCGGAACGGATGGACGTACGGGAGATACCTGTAGTGACCGTGCATCACACGCAACGGCCGGACACCATCGTGGTGGAGTTCACCGCGCACGGGTACACGGTGCGCACCGGCGAGCCCTACCGCATGGACTACATCTCCGTGATCACGGTCCATGATGGCCTGATCACGCACTACAGGGACTACTGGAGCCCGCTGGCCGCCGCCTCGGCGACCGGGACGCTGCCCGAGTTGCTCGGCTCGCTGCGCTCGGGGGCCGCCCGATGAGCGGCGTGCTGGTCACCGGCGGCACCGGGAAGACCGGCAGCGTGCTGGCGGAGCTGCTGCGGGGCAACGGCGTACCGGTCCGGGTGGCCGCTCGCAACCCATCTGCCGGGGATCCTGACGCGGTCCGGTTCGACTGGAACGACCCGGGCACGCATCGGGCCGCGCTGCACGCGATGGACCGCGTCTATCTGGTGCCTCCGGTGAACGCCGTGAATCCGATGCCGCTGGTCGAGCCGTTCCTGGACGAGGCGGAGCGGCTCGGCGTGCGCCGCGTGGTGCTCCTCGGCTCCGCCATCGTGCTGCCGAACGCCCCCGGCGCGCTTGAGCTGGCCGCACGGGTACGGACCCGGCCCGGGTGGGTCGTGCTGCGCGCGTCCGGGTTCATGCAGAACTTCCTGCGCCCGCATCCGCTGGGCGAGCGGCTCCGGCGGCACGGCGAGATCCACACCGCCGCCGGTGGCGGCCGGCTGGGCTGGATCGACGCGCGCGACATCGCGGCCGCCGCCTCCGCCCTGCTGACCAACCCCGATGACGGGTCCAGCGAGAGGCCCAGTGAAGGGCAGGGTGAGTGGCCCAGTGAGAGGCGGGGTGAGTGGCTCAGTGATGGGCCGGGCGACCGGCGCGACTACCTGCTCACCGGGCCGAAAGCGTTGAGCTACCGGGACGCGGCGGCGATCATCACCGCCCGCACCGGCAGGCCGATTCAGGTGCTGCCCGTCGAAACCGACGAGCTGGCGGCCGGCTACCGGGCCGCCGGCATGCCGGCCGAATTCGCCGCCGCCCTTGCCGCCGTGGACGCCGGCCTCAGCGCCGGCCGGGACGACCTGGTCAGCACCGCGGTGCTGGACCTGACCGGCCGCCCGCCCCGCTCCTTCGACGAGTTCGTCCAGGACCACGCGTCCGAGTGGGCGAACGGCGTTTCGCCCTAGCCCGCTTCTTCGCAGGTAGGTGAATGCTGTCGCTGGCTGGTCGTCTGGATCACGGATTACAACATCAGCCAGCGTGGCCGGGTGGGATCGACGTTCAGCAACTCCAGCAGCCGGTGTTGCAGAAGGTCAGGGATCAGGACCTGGGATGGGCTGGTGGCGGTGGCGGAGATGAGCCGGATGCGTTCCAGGGCGGTGAAGATCAGTCGTCCGGTGGGCCGGCCGGGGCTCTGCTCGGCTTTCTGGTGTGGCGCGATACCAAGGCCGCCCTGCTGATGTTCATTCGGACCAAGGACGTGACGGCGACCGTCCAGTCCGCCACGGCCGCCATCGAAGCCCACCCCAACTACAAACGGCGCGGTGCCCACGACAACGACGGCCGCATCGACGTCGTGATGCATGCCAACGGCGACCCCGACCGCGAGATCAAGCTCGCGTTCCTGCCGTTCTCCCCGCCACGAGACGCCACCAGCCGCTTCGCCAAAGCCAAGCGCTGACCGGCCCGCGGAACGACCCGTCCCACGGCGGTGATCGATCAATCACGCGGGATGGTCAGAAGCCGACTGTGCAATATCCCTTGAGTTCGTCTGAGCCTCTTGGGTCTCTCTAGCCGCAGGACCTGGGCTTATCTGCTGGTGCTCCGGCTTCTTCGGGTGTTGATGAGATTTCAGGGTTTCTGAAGGTCTATCGTCCAGGTCGTTCGTCTTGCTGTGATGGTGAAGGCGAGGTGGCCGGAGTTGGCGCTGGCAGTAGTTAAGGATCTTCGGGTGGCCCGTGCCCCGGCCACTGCCGAGGACCTGGAGGCACTGGAGACCGATGTGCTGGCCGGGTTCGTACTGGCCCGAGCGGCGGCAGGGTTGTCGGACGGCACGATCGCCTCGGACGTGATGCACCTGGAGCAGGTGCGCGCATGGTTCGGGCGGTCGCTGTGGGAGATGGAGCCCACCGACGCCGACGTGTACTTCGGCAAGGTGCTGCGCGGTGCCGCCAGGGGCACCCGCCTGTCGCAAGCGCAGGCCATCAAGACCTACTTCTTGTTCCTTGATCTGCGGCACAAGATCGAGATTCACCAGATGACCGGCCGTGTCGTCGAATGCCCGATCGATGAGATGAACCGGCCCCGCGGCCGTCAGGAGGCTCGGCTGCGCATCCCGCCCACCGCCTACCAGGTGGGCCAGCTGTTCGCCGGGTGGCGCGAAGAGCTGACCAGCTGCCGCAAGTTCGCGCCGGCCGCCCGCAACTACACCGCCGCCAAGCTGATGAGCGAGGTCGGGCTGCGAGTCAACGAGGCCTGCAAGCTCGGCCTATCCGACATCAAGTGGAACCTGGGCCACTTCGGCAAGCTGCACGTCCGTCACGGCAGGGGAGCCCGTGGCTCCGGTCCGCGCGAGCGGATGGTCCCGCTGATCAACAACGCCGCAGCCACCCTGCGGTGGTTCATCGAGGACGTGTGAGGGCAGTTCGGCGACGACCACGCCCGGCCCGGGGTCCCGCTGCTGCCCTCGGAACGCAAGAACACCGACGGCAGCGCCGCCCGGGTCGGCGATGAGACGCTCCGGGCGGCGCTCGCAGTCACCACCGAACGCTACCTGCCGGACTGGCCCGACCCCGTCACGCCGCATGTCCTGCGGCATTTCTGCGCCTCGCAGCTCTACCTGGGCGGGATGGACCTGCTGGCCATCCAGGCCGTCCTCGGACACGCCTGGCTGGCCACGACCATGAAGTACGTTCACGTCCCCGGCACTCACATCGAGGACGCGTGGATCGCAGGTCAGCAGCGTGCCGCCGCCCGCCTGAAGGGATTGACGCGATGACCGCACCCCCCGCCGGCGAGGCCGGCGGCCTCGGCGGGCGGGCCGCCGGTGACACCCAAACGCCGAAACGGACGCTCACTGCCGCCGGTGTGAGATGTCCCCACGCAAACCCCTCAACCGCGTCCGCAGCTGCGTGGACTGCCTGGCCTGGGGCGACCTGCCGTTGACGCAGAACGACATCCAGAACGTCCGCGCCAAGCTGAAACGCCTGGCCAGCCGCGGCATTCTCGTGGAGACCGAGCCGGGATTGTTCACGCAGCCGCGCCGATGGCCCGACCGGCGAGCTTCCGACCAGTCGACCTAACCCAACCGCAACGACGAAAGGGGCATCAGCTCGCGGAACGCACTCTGAGAGGGCGGTCCGCGGGTCTATGCCCCTGATGTCGTAGTGTGATCGAGTGAATCTGTAGCGTTATGCCTAGCTGGTGGGCGTGGGTGTGCTGAGATGGCCGGGTGAGTGAGCGCAAGCCGTAC